>CAZLBQ010000032.1:0-20996 GCA_964557745.1 uncultured Anaerolineales bacterium | reverse complement strand
TAGAATGACAACCTTCTTGCCCTTGTTGATGATGTCGGCCGCCTGCTGGAGTTGCGCCTGCGGCGGTACCGGGCGCGCCGCCGCGTACAGGTCGTCGCTGTGCTGCGGGATGTTGGCGCTGGAGCGCACCCCCGCATCGAGTTCCCAATCCTGAATATCCTTGGGAATGCTGATATGGACCACGGTGCGCCGCGAGAGGGCGACCTTGATGGCCTCGTCGACCACATTGTTGACGTGGGCCGGGCCCATGACGCGCTCGTTGTACGCGGCCACGTCCATGAACAGCTTATCCAGGTCAACGTCTTGCTGGTAGTGAGTGCCGATCATGTCGTGGAACGTGTGGCCGGTGATCGCCAGAACCGGCTGGCCGTCAAACTTGGCGTCATACAAGCCGTTGAGCAGGTGGATACCACCGGGGCCGGACGTGGCGATGCAGACGCCGAGACGGCCGCTGTACTTGGCGTAGCCGCACGCAGCGAACGCCGCCGACTCCTCGTGACGGACCTGCACGAACCGTATTTTGTCCTGGTAGGTGCGCAGGCTCTCGAAGATCCCGTTGACGCCGTCGCCGGGGAAGCCGAAGATAGTATCCACGCCCCACCCCATCAGCCGCTCGATGAGTACATCCGCTGTTCGTTTCGCCATAGTCCCTTCCTTGCCGGCTTGTCCCAAACCCCTCACGCTTGGACTGGCTCGTCATCCCCGCGCACTGAGGATGAGATAGGTGATGAATACACCGAAAGCGAAGGCGGCGAGCGCCACCATGCCTAGCAGAACGTCGTCGTGCATTCCGGTCCACCCGCCGCCAGTGGCGTGGCGGCGGGCCCGCCACCCGCCCCATACCACGAGGCCCAACGCTAATCCCACCAGAAGACTCAACAAGACTGGCGCTGCGTGCACGGAAGACATGGCTTTCCCCTGCTAGGGCCGCCCGGAGATGCCATAGCATAGCGCCAAGACCAGCCTGTTGTCTTTAAGAGAAGCTAGCAGCGAGCTTAAGGGGAAATTAAGATGGGGCCAGAGGGAGCCAGAGGCTGAAGCGGCTGCCAACGCCCGGTGTACTCTGAACTTCCAGCCGCCCACCGTGCGCCTCGACCAGGTCACGGGCGATGGGTAGCCCCAGCCCCAGCCCCTGGGCGAAACGCTCGTGGCGCGCACGGTACAGCGGCGTAAAGATGCGATCCTGCTCCTCGGGCGCGATACCCCGCCCCGTATCCTCGATGGCGATGCAGAGCGCGTGGTCCACGACGCCCGCGGTGACACGAATGGTTCCGCCGGCCAGAGTGTATTTAATCGCGTTGCTGATCAGATTGCCCAACGCCTGGCCAAAGCGGTCGGGGTCCACGGCGATGATGGGCAAATCAGGCGGCGTCACCGCCTCCCACCGCAACCCTTTGGCGCGCGCCGCCGCTCCCCAGACGCTCAGGTAACGCGGCAGCCACTCGCCCAGGGCAACGAGTTGCGTCTCGATCTGGACCTGCCCCTCGATGCGGTCGTGGAGCCGCGTGAGGTCGGCCAGGAGGCGCTCCATCCGCCGCACGACTTCCTCCATGCCTGTCAGCAATTCCACCCGCAACGCCACATCATCAGCGGCCCCGTTGAGGAGCGCCTGGATGGCCGAGCGGAGACTGCCGAGTGGCCGGCCCAACTCGTGAACCAGGTTGGCGAGCAAGCGGCGCTGGGCGTCCTCGGTGGCGTGCAGCCGCGCCGCCAGCGCATTGAAGCTGCGCGCCAGGTCACGCATCTCGCTGGGGCCGTGCTCCATCAACGCCAGCGCGCCCCGTTGTTCTGTCAGTTCCGCGATGGCTGCCGTCACTTCCTGGACCGGCCGCCCCAGGTTGATCGCCAGGACAACCGCTACGAGCGTGCCCAGGAGTAGGCTTACCGCCAGCACCCCTACGACGAGGGAGCGCATGACCTCGAAGGGGCGGTCGATGTCCACCCGAGTGACCAGTTGCACGACGCCCAGGATGCGTCCATCGACGGTGACGGGCAGCGCAGCGAGTACCAGTTCGGTGCGCTGAGGTTGGCTGTACTCCGTCCAGGTCACGCCTTGGCCATTCAGGAGCTTGCTCACCTCGCCCATTGGGAGAGGCCGCCCGACATCGTGGGCGTCGGCGGCATCCGTGGAACCAAGCAGCCGCCCGTCGCGGTCGGCCAGCCTGACGGTGGCCTCTACCTGGGGATCGATACGATGCAAGAAGATCGAGGTCGCCTGCGGGCTGGACCAGACGCTGGGGTCGTCGCGGGCGAGTTCGGCGACCAGGGCAGCCTGGCTGAGGAGTTCACGCGATAGGCTGGGCAGCAGAATTTGGGTCTCCAGCGCGTAGATGAGAGCGAGACCGGTCAAGGGTACGATGATCAGCAGTGGCAGAATGTGGCTCAGGACCAGCCGCCGCGACAGGCTCGTCAGCATCACGCCTCCTGGGGCACGAGGCGGTAGCCCACGCCGCGCACCGTGACGAGGCGTCGCGGGTGTTGGGGGTCCTCTTCCAACTTCTCCCGTAGCCACCGCATGTGCACGTAGACCACCTGGGATTCGCCGTCGTACTCAGCGCCCCAGACCTGGGTCAGGAGATCGTCGACCGAGACAACGTGGCCGGCCTCAGCGGCCAGGACATAGAGCAGTTGGAACTCGCGCGGGGAGAGACTGAGCGCCTTCTCCTTCACCGTCACCACGTGCGTTGTCGGATCAATCCTGAGGTCCCCGACCTGCAAGGGCCGGCGTTCCGCTGGGCTGGCCTGGACCTGGGTCCGCCGTAGCACGGCTTTGATCCGCGCGAGCAGCACGTTGAGGTCGAAGGGCTTGGTCACGTAGTCGTCAGCGCCAAGCTCCAGGCCGAGGGCTTCATCTAGCTCGCGCCGCCGCGCCGTCAGAAAGATGACCGGCACGCGCTGCCCACGCAACCGGGCCAGCGCGTCGAGGCCGTCCATCCCAGGCAGCCCGATGTCCAGCAAGACCAGGTCGGGCGGCTCGCGCTCGGCCACGGCCAGGCAATCCTCGGCGGTCGCTTCAGTAGTGACGTGATATCCGGCTCGTTCGAGACTAAACGCCAGGCTACGACGCAGCAGCGTATCGTCGTCGACGACCATGATGTGGACGTTTTGCATTGCTATATTCCTGGCGCCACGGGGCGTCGTGCGGCACAACCGAATCAGCATATGACAGGCCACGGAACAGCGGCAGGGTGTTTAAGGTCGTCTTAAGGCGTCCGTTAGCCTCTCTTAAAGACGGCGACGCCCCGCTGCAGTATGCTGGTGGGCAGTTTGACGCGTGGAGTGAGGAGCAGCTATGGATGATCGGGAGCGGGCGGGCGTGGGAGCCATCGCTCGGTTGGGGCGGGAGACGCGCCTGGCGCGGCGCGAGATTCGCCAGGGTCACTTCCAACGCAGCCTGGCGCTCGTCGCGGCGCTAGGCTCGATTGTCAGCGGCTTCGAGGCATACACCCAACACCAGCGTGGCGCCTTTGACGACTGGCTGATGTGGACGCCGGCCGCGCTGACGCCGCCCATGATCGGCGCGGCGTGTGCCACCCTCGTCAGCCGCCGCGCGGCGCGTCGGGTCCTGCCGGTCGTTTCCCTGGCCGCGCTGACGGACGGCGTCGTCGGCTTCATCTATCATCTCAAGGGCATTCGAGGCCGGCCCGGCGGCTTCAAGCTCGGGCAGTACAACATTGTCATGGGGCCGCCGATCTTCGCCCCGCTGCTCATGTCCAGCGTCGGCGTCCTGGGGCTGCTGGCTAGCTGGCTGCGCCCAGAAGTTGGCCCTGAACTGCTCAGGACCGAGCCGACGGCAGTAGCGCCGCTTGCGACGGCCTCGCCCCTGGCCAGGGTTGAACGGGAAGTCGCTCACGGCCGCTTTCAGCAGGGCATGGCGCTCACCGCCGCCCTCTTCGCGACGCTGGCGGGGGGGGAGGCCTACTTCGAGCACCTGCGGGGCAGCTACAACCAGCGGGTGATGTGGACGCCCGTGTGGGTGACACCCGTTATGGTGGGAGCGGCGGTCGGCGCGGCGCGCAGTCCCCAAGTGGCGCGGCGCGTCCTGCCCTGGGTCTCAGCCGTCACATTCCTGGATGGGGCGCTGGGGTTTTTCCTCCACCTCCGCGGCGTCAAGCGGATGCCCGGCAGCTTCGCCAACCTCCAGTTCAACATCACCATGGGGCCGCCCCTGTTCGCGCCGTTGCTGTTCTGCCTGGTCGGCTTGCTGGGGCTGATCGCCTCGCTGATGCGGCGCGAGGAAGGACCGGCATGATCGGCGACCGTTACCCCGACGCTGACATCATGGGCCAGCGCGGCCACTGGGATGACGCGACGCGGCGGGTTGTGCTCGACCGCGTCCACAACGTTCCAGCGTTCCAGTTCTTCGACGCGCCGCAGCAGCGCACGCTCGAGGCATTGTGTGCCCGAGTCATCCCGCAGGCGCACAAACCGCCCTCACGCCGCGTGCCCATCGCGCCCTGGATCGACCAACTGTGTCAGGAGGCGCAGACAACGAAGACCGTCGAGGGCTTTCGGTTTGACGACATGCCGCCGCTCCCCACGGCGTGGGTCTGGGGACTGGCGGGTCTCGACGAGACAGCGCAGGCTCTGTTTGGGCAGCTCTTCGCGGACCTGGGCGGGTCACAACAGGACGAAGTTCTGCGGGCGCTCCGCGCCGGTGGGCGGCGAATTGGGTGGGGCAGCTTTGAGAGTGGCGACGCCGAGGCGAGCCGCCCGCCGCCCGGCGCTGTCTGGCAGCGCATGCCCGCCGCCCGTTGGTTCGTCTACGTGGCGCTGCGGCAGATCAGCGGCGTGTACTACGCCCACCCCTACGCCTGGGACGAGATCGGCTTTGGCGGTCCGGCCTACCCGCGCGGCTACTTCGCGCTCAGCCACGGTGCGCCTGAGCCGTGGGAGGCGGAAGAGCGGCAGTCGGAAGAGACGGAAAGGCGCGGGAAGGCGGACTCGTAGCGCCGACTTCCAGTCGGCATCGTAGGAAGCGGAAGTCAGACAGCAGACAAGGACAAGCGACGTGAAGCTGCATGTGCACCTGGCCTCGAACTGGATACTCGACACCGACATGCGGGAGTATCGGCCCCAGGACGAGGTTGATTTCTGCATCGTCGGCACGGGGGCCGGTGGCGGCGTCATGGCCCAGCGCCTGGCGCGATATGGCTTCTCCGTCGTGGCGCTGGAAGCGGGCCAGTGGCATGACACCGAGCACGATATGGTGTCGGACGAAGCAGGCTCCAGTCGGCTGTACTGGAATGATCTGCGCATCACGGGTGGGACCGACCCCCTGGAGCTGGGCGCGAACAACTCCGGCAAGGGCGTCGGTGGGAGCACCGTTCACTACGCCGCCTTCTGCCCGCGCTTCCATCCCTCGGACTTCCAGGTCAAGACGTGTGACGGGGTCGCCGCCGACTGGCCGCTCACCTATGACGAGTTGGAGCCTTACTACGTTCAGATGGAGCGTGAGTACCCGGTGTCCGGCCCGGCCTACTTTCCCTGGGGCAAGCCGCACGGCTACCCATACGCGCCGCTTCAGGCAGGGACGGCGGGCGAGAAGCTCATCGAGGGCTGCCAGCGGCTAGGGATTCGCGTCGTGGCGGGTGGGCCAGTCGCCATCCCAGCCGGCCGCGTCGGCAAGCGGCCCCACTGTATCATGCGCGGCTTCTGCTTGCTCGGCTGCAAGGTGGGCGCCAAGAGCAGCATCATGGTCAGCCACATTCCGGACGCCGTGGCCCACGGAGCGGAGATTCGCACCGGGTGCATGGTCTACGAGATCCCGGTGGACGGGGCGAGCCGCGTGACCGGCGTGCGCTACTTCCGAACGCTGGCGGATGGACGCGTCGTCGTGGAGGAGCAGCGCGCCCGCGCCGTCGTCGTGGCGGGCTACGCCATCGAAACGCCGCGTCTGCTGCTGAACTCGCCCTCGGCGCAGTTCCCAGACGGGCTGGCGAATTCGAGCGGGCTGGTCGGCAAGTTTCTCATGGCGCAGGCAGGCCCCGTCGTCTGGGGCCGCTTCGAGGAGATGATTCGCCAGTATAAGGCGCCGCCCGCGTGCGCGTGCAGCGAAGAGTTCTACGAGACTGACCCGCGCAACGATTTTGTACGCGGCTACGCCCTCCAGACCGTTGCGCCGCTGCCCATCGCCATGGCGCATCTGCTCGCCGACGAGGCGGGACTGTTCGGAGAGGAGCTCGTGGGGGCTATGCAGGACTACAACCATTACGCCTGCATCGGCGTCCTGGGCGAGATTCTGCCCGACAAGCGCAACAGCGTGACGCTCCACCCGACGGCAAAGGACCAGTTTGGCATCCCCGTGCCCTACGTGCGTTTCAATCTGTTCGAGAATGACCGCCGCATGATGCGGGCCGGCATCGCGCGCGCCCGGCAGGTGCTTGAGGCGGCGGGCGCGGTGGAGACGACATTCGTGCCGCGCTACGCCCATCTGGTGGGCACGTGCCGCATGGGCTTCACGCCGGCGGACTCGGTGGTGGACCGCTGGTGTCGGAGTTGGGACGTGCCCAATCTGTTCATCTGCGACGGGAGCATTCTCCCCACGCAAGGGTCGGCCAATCCGGCGCTGACGATCTCCGCCCTCGCCGCTCGCAGCGCCGACTGGATGCGAGGGGCGGCTCGACGCGGGGACCTGGCGAACCGCCCTACCGCTGAGAGGCGGGTGACAGCGTGAGCCGGAGCGAGCGCTGGGCCGAGGCGCGCGCGGTTCTCAGGTGGGCTGTGCGCTCCTGGCTGCGACCCGCCGGCGCGGAGGCCGACTGGGAGCAGCCGGGCACGGCGGCGACCACCGGGGGCGGCGGGCCGCACCACGGCCCCAGCCAGGTGGGCGAGAGCGCGGTGCCACATACCAGCGCGGGCGGCAATCGCTAGGCGCAACGGTTGAAAACACAGCTGGAGGCTAGATGAGCTTAAGCGGGAAGGTCGCTCTCGTGACGGGGGCGTCGAGCGGGATCGGCAAGGCGACGGCGATGGAACTGGCGCGCCAGGGCGCGGCCGTAGTTATCAACTACATTGGCGACGCGGCCCCGGCCGACGCCGTGGTGGAGGAGATTCAGCGCGGCGGGGGCCAGGCCATAGCCCTTCAAGCCGATGTCTCGAACTCCGGCCAGGTGCAGACGATGATCCAGCAGACCATCGCGCGGCTGGGCAAGCTCGACATCCTCGTCAACAACGCGGGCATCGAGCAGTCGCAGCCGTTCCTGGAGAAGTCGGAGCAGGAGTGGGATCGGGTCATCGCCGTCGACTTGAAGGGGCCGTTCCTGTGCAGCCAGGCGGCGGCGCGGGAGATGGCCCGCCGGGGCGGCGGGACCATCATCAACATCTCGTCGGTACACGAGGACCTGGCGTTTCCGGGCTACGCGGCCTACTGTGCGGCCAAAGGGGGCCTGCGCATGCTGTGCCGCGACATGGCCCTCGAACTGGCCCCGCACCACATCAACGTCGTCAATGTCGCGCCCGGCGCCATCGCCACCCCGATCAATACCAAGACCCTGGAAGACCCGGCCAAGAAAGCTGCCCTGGAGCACGAGATTCCTCTGGGGCGCGTCGGGCAGCCGGAGGAGGTCGCCCGCCTCGTCGCCTACCTGGCGTCGGATGATGCCTCCTACATCACGGGCACGACGGTCGTCATCGACGGTGGGCTGATGCGCCAGACCGGCGCATTGTAATAGCGGCGCGGGACGGGAAGCTCTTATTTGCCGACTTCCCGTCCTGCGCCGCACTAAGGTGAAGCATGCCAGGCTCGGTGTTCGACCCCCGCTCGCCGGGGAGTCTCGCCATCGCCAACTTGTTTGTCATCACGCTCGTGATGGGATTGGTGATTCTGACGCTGGTCACAGCGCTGGTGCTGTGGAGCGCCTACCGCTATCGAGCGCGGGGTGAAGACGGCGAGCCTCGTCAGCGCGCCGGCAATCGCCGCCTCGAAATCGGCTGGACGGTCGGCGCGTTCCTCATCATCCTCGTCGTGTTCGTTCTCACCGTCCGCACCATGCAGGCGGCGGATCCCGGTGTCGAGGGGCAGCCTGCGGACGACGTGGTCATCACGGGCTACCAGTGGTGGTGGGCTGTGCGCTACCCCCAGGCGGGCGTCGTCACGGCGAATGAGATCCACCTACCGGCCGGGCAGCGCGTGCTGGCGCGCCTCGAGTCGGCGGACGTCATCCACGACTTCTGGGTGCCGCAACTGGGCCGCAAGCTCGACATGACGCCCGGCGAGCCGGCCCACCTCTGGCTGCAAGCCGACACCCCCGGCGTGTACCTCGGCGCGTGTGCCGAGTACTGCGGGGCGGAACACGCCTGGATGCGGCTGCGCGTCGTCGTCCAGCCGCCCGCTGAGTTCGACGCCTGGCTGCGACAGCAAGCCCAACCCGCGCCGAACCCGACGGGCGGCGACGCGGCCCGGGGCGCTCAGCTTTTCCAGACCATGACGTGCGCTAGCTGCCATGCCATCGCGGGCACACCGGCGCAGGCGCGCGTCGGTCCCGACCTCACGCACTTAGCGAGCCGGACCACGCTGGCGGCGGGTGTTCTCGACAACACGCCCGATAACCTGCGGCGCTGGCTCGCCAATCCCCAGGCGATCAAGCCCGGTACGTACATGCCCGACACCCAGTTGTCCGACGCTGACGTGCGCGCGCTGGCCGCCTATCTGGAGACTCTCAAATGAGCGACCTCACTTTGCCAGAGCCGGCCGTCCCCCTGCCTGCGCCCTGGGCGCCCGATGGGCTGCTGAGTTGGGTTGCCTCGGTCGATCACAAGCAGATCGGCCTGCTGTACCTGGTCGCAACGCTCTTCTTCTTTGTTGTCGGCGGGCTGGAGGCGCTGCTGATTCGCGTTCAACTGGCCGCTCCGAACAACACGCTGCTCTCGCCAGACGCGTACAACCAGATTTTCACTATGCACGGCACGACGATGATCTTCCTCGTCGTCATGCCGATGCTCATCGGTTTCGGGACGTACCTCGTGCCGCTCATGATCGGCGCGCGGGACATGGCCTTCCCGCGCTTGAACGCCTTGAGCTTCTGGCTGCTCGTCTTCGGCGGTCTCATGCTCTACTTTGCGTTCCTGAACGGCAGCGCGCCAGAGGCCGGCTGGTTCAGCTATGCCCCGCTCAGCGAGCAGCCCTACTCGACGACGCACGGCTCGGACTACTACGCCCTGGGCCTGCTCGCCACGGGCGCGGGGACAGTTGCCTCGGCCATCAACTTCATCGTCACGATTATCAAGCTGCGGGCGCCCGGTCTCACGATTCGCCGCCTCCCGCTCTTTGTGTGGATGACCCTCGTCAACTCCTTTCTCATCCTGTCGGCGCTGTCGATTCTCAATGCCTCGCTGGTCATGCTCCTGGTCGACCGCTTCTTCAACGCCCACTTCTTCGGGCGCGGTGGCTCGCCTGTGCTGTGGCAGCACCTGTTCTGGTCCTTCGGGCATCCAGAAGTCTACATTATGGTCCTGCCCGCTTTCGGCATCATCTCCGAGGTCATTCCCGTCTTCTCGCGCAAGGTCATCTACGGCTACGCCTTCGTCGCCGGTTCCACCGTCGCCATCGCCTTGCTCAGCGTACTCGTGTGGGCCCACCACATGTTCGCCGTCGGTCTGGGTCACGGCTTCGATGTAGCGTTCGGCATCACCAGCATGGTCATCGCGGTGCCGACGGGCGTCAAGATCTTCAACTGGCTGGCGACGCTGTGGGGCGGGCGCATCCGCTTCACGACAGCCATGTTGTTCGCGATGGCCTTCCTGGTCCTGTTCACCATCGGCGGCATCACCGGCGTCACCTTCGCGGCCTTCCCCATCGACTGGCAGGTCGAGGACAGCTACTACGTGGTCGCTCACATGCACTACGTCCTGTTCGGCGGCACGGCCTTCGCCATGTTCGCCGGCTACTACTACTGGTTCCCGAAAGTCACCGGGCGGCTGCTGTCCGAAGGCTGGGGCAAGCTCCACTTCTGGCTGACCTTCATCGGCTTCAACCTTACCTTCATGGTCCAGCACTTCCTTGGTGTGATGGGTATGCCGCGCCGCGTCTTCACCTATCCCGACCTGCCGTTCTGGGGCCTCTACAACCTGATCTCGACGGTGGGCGCTTTCATCCTGGCCCTGGGCGTGGTGGTGTTCATCTGGAACATGATCGTGAGCGCGCGGCGCGGCGCCCGCGCGGGCGACAACCCGTGGCAAGCCTGGACGCTGGAGTGGGCCACCAGTTCGCCGCCGCCCGTCCACAACTTCGACCAGTTGCCGCCCATCCGCAGCCGCCGTCCGCTGTGGGACCTGGCTCACCCCGACGATCCTGATTGGAGGCGCGACTAGCCGTGGTCACTCAGGATGCGCCCGCCCGCGCCACACCCGGCATCGAGACGAACAAGCTGGGGATGGCCCTGTTCCTCTTCGCCGAGGCCAACTTCTTCGGTGCGCTCATCCTGGCCTATGTGTACTACCACGTGCGTCCCGACCAGGGCCTGACCGCAGCGAGCGCTCTCGACCCGGTCCGCACGGGGCTGTTTAGCCTCTGCCTTATCGCCAGTAGCTTCACGCTCTGGCAGGCCGAGCGCCGCGCCGAGCGCAGCCGGGGTCACGCGCTCGGGTGGTTACTGGGGACGATTGGCCTGGGCGCTGTGTTCCTCGTCGGGCAGCTACTCGAGTACCGACGCCTGCTGAGCCAAGACCTGACCATCAGCGCTAACCTCTTCGGCACGACGTTCTTCACCCTGACCGGCTTCCACGGGCTGCACGTCCTCATCGGGCTGCTCGCCCTCGTGCTGCTGTTCTGGCAGGCAGTCAAGGGGCGGCTTGCGGTCTCCCAGTCATCAGCCGTGGCGGCCGTGTCCCTCTACTGGCATTTCGTCGACGCGGTGTGGATCGTCATCTTCACCGTGGTCTATGTCTGGTCGCGCCTATGACGACCACTGAGTTGCTCACTTCCGCCTGGGCCTGGCCGCCCTCCGTCGTGGCGGGCTGCGCCGCCCTGCTGGTGGCCTATGGGCTGGCGGTGGGGTTCCGCTTCTCCGGCCAGACGCTCTGCTTCGTGGCGGGCGTCCTGACGCTGCTCCTCGCCCTGGTCTCGCCCCTTGATACCCTGGCGGACACCTATCTCTTCAGCGCGCACATGCTCCAGCACCTCCTCCTGTTGCTGGTGACGCCGCCGCTCCTGTTACTGGGGTTGCCATCTGAGCCACGCCGCGTTCCTTTCATGACCCGTCGGCGGGTGCTGCGAGCCGTGCCCGCCGGGCATGGGAGCCGGCTCCTGGCCTGGACGCTGGGCATCGGGACGATGTGGTTGTGGCATCTGCCGGTCCTGTACAATCTCACACTGGCGAACGAAGGCATCCACGTACTCCAGCACCTCTGTTTTCTGACCACCGCCACCCTCTTCTGGTGGCCCATCCTTACGCCCTGGACGGAGGAGCGCCTCGCGCCCCTGCCCACCATCCTCTACCTCTTCGCCGCCGTGGTGGCCTCCAGCGTCCTGGGCATCATTCTCACGTTCGCTCCGCCCGGTCTCTACCCCGCCTATCTCCAGCCGCCGGATACGCTGGGTATCCTGCCCCTGGTGCGCCAGGGTTGGGGACTTTCGCCCGCCGCCGACCAGCAGTTGGGCGGCTTGCTCATGTGGGTGGGCGGGAGCAGTGTCTATTTCCTGGGCATCCTGGCGGCCCTGGCGCACTGGTACTCGCTGCCCGACGACAGCTTGTCGTCGGCCGGGCGGCCGCTGCCGATGGAGGAGTCGTGATGCAGCGCAAGCAGGTCGATTCTCACCCGCCAATCGGCTTGGGGGGACTACTGGTGGGTATGGCGCTGGGTCTCGTCTTCATGCGTCGTCACCTGACGCGACCAGACGACGCCCCGGGTCAGCCCGTGGCGGCTGATGTGGCGCCGGAGACAACGCCGAGTGTGGACACGGGGGTCAGGGCAAGCGTCCAGGTGCGGCCAGGCTGGCGCGCCGTGCCCCACGAGGCCATGCCCAGGCCCACTTATTGGCCGGCCATTCTGGCCCTGGGTGTCGTGTTCCTACTCTGGGGCTTCGTCACGTCGTTCATCATCTCCCTTGTCGGGCTGGCCTTGTTCGCCCTCGCTCTGTGGGGTTGGATACAGGAGCTGCAGCATGAGCAGTGAGGTTAGCCAGGGCGTCTCAGCACGCAGCGAGAGCCGCAGTGAAGTGACACGCCGCCAGTTCCTCACCAAAGTGAGCATCGCCGCCAGCCTGTTCGGGGCGGCCATCATCGGCGTGCCAGTCATTGGGTTCATCATCGGGCCATTGCTGCGCCAGACACCGCGCATCTGGCGCGGCGTGGGCGCGGCGCAGGACTTTCAGGTGGGTCAGACGGTCGAGGTCGCCTTCCCCGACCCCTCCCCGCTGCCCTGGGCCGGCGTCACGGCGCGGACCGCCGCCTGGCTGCGCCGCGAGAGCCAGGACCAATTTGTCGCCTTTGCGGTCAACTGCACCCACCTGGGATGTCCGGTGCGCTGGCTGCCTGAAGCGGGCATCTTCATGTGCCCGTGCCACGGTGGAGTCTATTACAGCGACGGGCGGGTGGCGGCGGGGCCTCCGCCCCGCCCCCTGTTCCAGTATCCGGTGCGGATTAACAACGGGCAGGTCGAGATTCTGACCAGTCCGATTCCCATCACATAGGGTGCCCCATGCGCTTTCTCAAAAGTATCTGGCGCTGGTTCGACGACCGCACGGGCCTCTCCCAGGTCGTGAAGCCAATAGCCGAGCATCCCGTTCCCCCCAAGACCGGCTGGCTCTACGTGTTCGGCAGCGCGACCCTGATTGCCTTCCTCATCCAGGTCGTGACGGGCATCGCCCTGGCGACGGCCTACGTGCCCTCGTCGGGCGAAGCGTATGATAGCCTCCAGTTCATCACCCACGACGCGCCGTTTGGCCACCTGCTGCGCGGCATCCACTACTTCGGCGCGTCGGCGATGGTCGTCCTCATCGGCATCCACATGATTCGCACGTTCCTCATGGGCGCTTATAAGTTCCCACGCGAGATGAGCTGGCTCAGCGGCGTTGTGCTGCTGCTCGTGACACTGGCGATGGCGTTTACGGGCCAGTTGCTCCGCTGGGACCAGACGGCCATCTGGTCGGTCGTCGTCGCCGCCGAGCAGGCCGGCCGCGCCTGGCTCGTGGGCAACGCAGTTGCGCGCTTCATCCTGGCCGGCGACAGCGTGGGAGGCGCGACGCTCAGCCGCTTCTTTGCCTTCCACGTCTTCTTCATCCCCGCCGTCATCTTTGCGTTTATTGGCTTCCACCTGTACCTCGTCGTGCGCAACGGCATCTCGGAGCGGCCGCAGGCCGGCCGCCCCGTGGACCCCACGACGTATCGGGCGTGGTACCACCAGATGCTGAGCCGCGAAGGCCATCCCTTCTGGCCCGACGCTGCCTGGCGCGACGTGGTCTTCGGCGTCGCCGTCGTCACTCTGCTCGTGCTCCTGGCGCTGGTCATCGGCCCGCCGGAATTAGGCAAGCCGCCGGACCCCACGATCATCCAGGCCTACCCGCGCCCGGACTGGTACTTCCTGTGGTACTTCGCGGCGCTCGCGCTTCTGCCGCCGGGGTCCGAGAGCTATGTTATCGTCTTCGGGCCGCTCCTGTTCGGGCTACTCCTCGTCCTGCTCCCGCTCATCGCCAACAAGGGCGAACGCAGCCCGCGCCGACGTCCCTGGGCGCTGGGTGTGGTACTCCTGGCGGTGCTGATGGTGGGAACGTTGTGGGTCGCGGGCGAGCGCGCCCCCTGGTCGCCCAACTTCAACGCCCAGCCCCTCGCACCGCAAGTGGTTGCCGCCTCCAGCGGGCCTGTGGCGGAAGGCGCCCAACTCTTCCATGACAAGGGCTGCGAGTACTGCCACACCATCGCCGGCAGCGGCGGACAGCGCGGGCCGGATCTCACCGACGTCGGAGACCGTCTGACGGCCGAGCAGATGACAATCCGCATCGCGGCGGGTGGCCGGAACATGCCCGCGTTTGGTGGCAGTCTCTCGGCGGACCAACTCAACGCGCTGGTGGCGTTCCTCCAGACGAGGAAACAGGGGCCGAGCTTCCCCGTCTCCTCGTTGGCTGCCCCGCAGCCTTGAGCTTGCGCTCTTAAGCTCGCCTTAAGGCAACCGATAGCTCGTCTTAAGGACAAGCCGCCTTTTTAGCGCTAAGGTAGAAGGGTCATCCTCGCCGGCAGCGGCGAGGAGTTATGTCTTGCCGAGTCTGAATCATCAGAGGATAAGCCACATGAATGCGCAGCACACAATCGCCGCTCACGAAGCCCCCGCCGCAACGCCCATGGACGCGGACACGGTACGAACCCTGGTGCGTAACTTGACGAACGATAACCCACGGGTACGGCGGCGTTCTCGCCAGCAACTCGTGTCGATGGGCGAACTGGCCGTCGGTCCCCTGCAGGAGGCGCTGGAGAGCCGCCATCCACGCCTGCGCTGTGAGGCCGCCCGGGTGCTCGGCCAGATTCGGGACGCTACCGTGGCGGCCGCCCTGGTCAGGCGTCTCGAAGACGACTATCTCGACGTCCGCTGGCTGGCGGGGCAGGGCCTGGTCGCGCTGGGTCGCGATGGGCTGGTCGCCCTCCTACGGGCCATGATGGAGGAGCCTGCGTCGGTGCGGCGGCGGGAAGGGGCGCACCATGTACTGCGCATCCTGGCGCAACGCGGGCAGGCCGACGTGGTTGGGCCGGTCCTGGCGGCCATCGAGGGCGTTCAGCCCGGGCTGACCGTCCCGCTGGCAGCCCATGCCGCTCTGCACAAACTCCAGGCCCGCGTCGATCGCGACCACAACCCGAACAGGGAATGACGCCGACGATGCCCGCTGGACTCGAATTGTGGTGGCTGGGGCAGTCGGGCTTTCGCCTCCGCGACCTGGCCAAGGGCACGCTGGTGTTCGTGGACCCGTTCCTCTCGCCCCACGAGGAGCGGGCGTGGCCTGCGCCGCTCACACCCCACGAGCTAGCCCAGGCCGACTTGATCCTGTGTAGCCACGAGCACCTGGATCACTTCGACCGGCCCGCTCTCGCAGCAGCCGCGGAGGCGGGAGGGCGGTTTACCCTCATTGTGCCGCGGCCCCTGGTGGACGAAGCGCGGGCTTTGGGCATCCCGGACCATCGCATCCTAGGCGCCCAGCCCGGCCAGCCGCTGACCGCGGCAGGTGTGCAGGTCCACCCTGTGCCTGCCTGCCACGGGGTGCACATGGCGGATGCTTACTCATTTGGGAAAGAGATGTCCAATGGCCTAGTCCGCTTCCTGGGCTATGTCATCGACCTCGGCGGCGTTCGCGTCTACCACGCCGGCGATACCATCCCGTACGAGGGGCAGGTGGAGCGCCTGCGTCGGCTGCAGCCGCACCTGGCGCTGCTGCCCATCAACGGGCGGGACTTTTTTCGGGAGACCGAGCGCGACCTGGTAGGCAACATGAACCCCCGCGAGGCGGCTCACCTGGCGAGCGACATCGGGGCCGAGGTTCTGGTCCCCATGCACTGGGAGATGTTCAACCACAATCGCGGCTTCCCCCGCGATGTCGTCGCGTACGTAGAGGCCTATCTGCCCCACTTAACTGTGCTCGTCTTTGGGCGAGGCAGTCGCCTGACCTACCTCCCCTCCTCGGTCTGACCCACCCCCGCGTTGGCGTTCCGCACCCGGCCCCAGGACATGCAGCAGCGAGCGCGATACGGCGACCAACGATGGACCGCCCCCGATTAGATGTACCCGAACACCGGCGGAAAGACGATCACGACAATCGCCGCCCATATGGCATACACCGGCAAGTAATCCGTCTGCCACCGTTCGAGGCTCGTGAACGATCCGCGCCCTCTCAGAAAGCGAATGTAGAGCACGGCGGACCACGCCAGATTGACCAAGAGAATGATGTTCTCACCCAGGGCGGCCACGCGGTTTGGGGTGAAGCCGAACTCGGTGATGCGCGCCGCGATGGCCCACAGCATGACTGCGTCAGCCAGTAACGCGCTGACCACCAGGACGACCGACGCCATGTCGAAGACGCCGGGCGGCGATTGGGGATCCCGCGCGGAGATGGAATACACGAGCAGGCCCAGGACCACCACCAGGAGCAGGTCGAAGGCAATGAGTACCTCGCGCTCGATGTCGATGCCGCGTCCGGTCCATAGCGCAGTTCCCAGAAACGTGACTAGCAGGGCAGCGAACAGAGGAGTGAAGAGGCGCGTCAACACAGGCGCCATGTTCTCGATCACGCTTTGCTTGGCCTCCACCAGCCAGGAGGCGACCAGGACGGCCCCGACGGCTCCGCACGGCAGCAGCCACTCGAAAAATGGCTCGATGTCGATCCTGATGGACTGGAAGATCAGCGCCATGAACGCCGTGAGGACGCCGCCACCCAGGGCGATCAACACGTAGTAGATGAACAGCTCGCCCGAGAAGCGAATGAAGTCCATGCGCCCCCTGACCTGTCTCCAGCGGCTGCCGGCGTACGCGATGCCCACCACCAGCCAGAGGACGATGGGCAGGTGCAGCGCCGTGAGCGCCTCGGTGGCGCGCCCCCGGCCGAAGGGATAGACGTTGGCAAATACACCGGCTACGACGAACGCCACGGCCAGCCAGCGCAGTGTGCTGGCGTCGAGTTGCCGTTTCCAGGCGAAATACCCGGTCAGGAAGGGCAGCACAAAGAGACTCAGGTTGCGGGCGTAGAAGCCGGCGTTCTGGTCCAGGTGGACCCCGAACAGCGTTGGCGCTTTGATGGCTACGGCCGCCGCCACCGCCAGACCGAAGGCGACGATGACATCCGTGCGGGCCTGCGCGCGCGGCTCCTCGGAATCGGCGGCGACGATGACGAGCTGCTTCCAGAGGCGGTCCGAGTGTTCGCGCGCGAACTCCCGGGAGAGCGCATCGAGGTTGCCCATGCGCTTCACCGCCACCAGGAACGCTTCATCAGTGGCCAGCCCCGCGTCGACCAGGACTGCTACCTGCTCGCGCAAATGGTCTTCCAGCTCCGCTACATCGACGGCGTGAATCGCCTGCCGGCGGCGGAGGTAGCTCCGCCATTGGTCGATCTGCTCCTCCAACGCTCTCGTGTGATCCGTTGTCTTCATCACTCAGACTCCCTCCAGTAGTGGCGCAGGGGACGCGAGGTGGCTGGCTGAAATGGCAAGGGAGAGGCTTTGCCAAATGCCGCGTAACGTCGCGTCCACCGCTTGCCATTGCTTACGTTCCTCGGCGAGCTGCGTCCGGCCCTGCGACGTGATGGAATAGTACTTGCGACGGCGACCGCTCTCCGCAACTTCCCACCGCGCCTCGACGTAGCCGAGCCGCTCGAGCCGGTGCAGAACGGGGTAGAGCATCCCGTCCGTCCACTCCATGCGCCCCCCAGACACCTCCCGGACACGCTTGATGATTTGGTAGCCGTAGCTGTCCTCTTCCGCCAGGATCGCCAGGACGATCGGGGTCGAGGAAGCCGCTATCAGGTCCTTGTTGATCTCCATGATTTCACCCACCCTGTGGCACGCATCAACTCCGCCGGCTCTACATAGCAGTATTATACATAGCAGTGCTATGCATGTCAAGTATGGCGAGTTCGAGGCGTAGGCGCTACGCTTCGATGCCTGGCTCTGACAGGCGGCTTTGTCAAAGGGCTTAAGGAACAACTACCGGGTCGACCTTGACAATAAGCGTGAATGTGGTATAGTCAGACTCCTCACTCTATTGACAGTTTGGAGCAGTGATCGACTCACCTTCCCGGACGCCACACCGGCCAACAGGACTCCAGAAATGTCTAGCGCTACGCCGCGTGCGTCCCGCAGCCGCCTCGACCAGGCCCTCGCTCTCCAGGAGCTATCTGAGGCCCAGGACATCACTGACGAGGTGGCTGCTTACCAGCAACTGGAGCAACTCGTCAGCGAGCGCACCCGTGAGATCGAGCGGCAACGCCGCGAGCTAGCCGCCCTCTATCAGGCCGACGAGTACCTTCACCAGCACCTCCACCTGAATCAAGTCCTTGAAGCGCTGGTCGTCGTGGTTAAGGACATCTTTCAGGCAGACAAGGTAGGGGTTTTCGTCTGGGATGAACGACGCGGTCGCATCGAAGTCCGAGCCTCGCATGGCTTTGCTCCAGACACGTTGCGCCTCATGTCATTTCGCCCTGGCGAGGGCGTCGCGGGCCGCGTCTTTCAGTCCGGCCAACTCGTGGTCATCGAAGACTTCCAGACCGAGCATTCCGTCGGCCGCGTGATTGCCGACCGCGAGGGCATCCGCTCTATGCTGTCAGTGCCGATTACCATTGGCGGCCAGGTCTTTGGCGTCTTCGGCGTCAACTACCTTTACCCTCGCCCCTTCAACGACCACGAAAAACGGTTGTTCCTCGCCTTAGCCCAGCGCGCCGCCCTCGCCCTGCAAAACGCGCAACTGTTCGAGCAATCCCAGCACGCCGCTATCCTCGAAGAACGGCAGCGTCTTGCCCGCGAACTCCACGACTCGGTCACGCAGTCGCTCTATAGTCTGACCCTGTTAGCGGAAGCCGGGCGTCGCCTGGCCCGCTCCGGGGACACGGAACGTGTCGAGACGTACCTGGGCCGCCTGGGCGAGACGGCGCAGCAGGCCCTCAAGGAGATGCGGCTGTTGGTGTACGAGTTGCGGCCCCTGGAACTGGAGCGCGAAGGGTTGATCGGCGCGCTCCAGCAGCGTCTGGATACCGTCGAGAAGCGGGCCGGCGTTAAGGCGAATATCCGTGTCGAGGGCGATGTCGATTTGCCGGCTGCCGTGGAGAGCGAACTCTACCGTGTCGCCTCCGAGGCGCTCAACAACGCCCTCAAGCACGCCGCCGCCACCACCCTGACCATCACCTTGCGCGCCCATGTGGATGGCGTCGAGATGGTGATCGCGGACAATGGACGCGGCTTCGCGCCAGCGGACTTGGCAGATCGCGGTGGGCTGGGCCTGACGAGCATGCGGGAGCGTGTCGAGCGGCTGGGCGGTTCGTTCACTTTGCTGTCGACGCCAGAAGCGGGGACCCAGGTCATCGCACGCGTAGAGTCAGGGGAGGCGCCATGACCGAAACCATTCGTGTCTTGATTGCCGATGACCACGCCGTGGTCCGTGAGGGTCTGCGGGCGCTCATGGCGACCGAGCCAGGGCTGGAACTGATTGGCGAAGCCTCGGATGGCATCCAGGCCGTCCTCAAGGCGCGATCGCTGAACCCCGATGTCATCCTCCTCGACCTCATGATGCCGCGCCAGGATGGCATCGCCGCCATCACCGAGATCAAACAGGAGAATCCCGATGCCCGTATCCTCGTCGTGACGAGTTTCGCCGAGGATGACAAAGTCTTTGGCGCCATCAAGGCGGGGGCGCTCGGCTACCTGCTCAAAGACTCATCGCCCGACGAGTTGCTGCGCGCCATCCGGGATGTCTACGCTGGCGAGTCGTCGCTGCATCCCAGCATCGCCCGTAAGCTCATCCGCGAGTTGAACCGCCCCTCCTCGCTCCCGCCTACCGAGGAGCCGCTGACAGAGCGCGAAGTCGAGGTGCTCAGGCTAGTGGCGCAAGGCCTGTCAAATGATGAGATCGCCGCCAGGCTGGTCATCAGCGAGCGAACCGTCCGCACTCACGTCAGTAACATCCTCGACAAACTCCATCTCGCCAACCGGACCCAGGCCGCGCTCTACGCCCTGCGCGAGGGCATCGCCAGTCTCGGACAGCCCTGAAGCCCAGCCCACCCTAACCACACCAGACCCCACAGGACGGGAGAACACAGCGGGCATAACACAGCCTCTCTGTTCTTCCCCTTGCAGCACGCGCTGCGACAAATGACGTAGGCGCCCTGGGCCGGGACCCGACTTTTGTTGGAGACGGAATTCGGCAGGTGTCCGATGTGGCAAGCGAGGGATTGTGATACGATAGGGGCCACGCAGTGCTGTTAGCGGTACGCGCTGACCCGTTCGAGGCCGTAGCTGTTGCCCCCTCTTGTGGCGCCGACGACCCAGGCTATGACAAAACAGACCATCTTTACTTTGCTCGTGGCGCGCCCCGGACCACTGAAGGACGGTCTTCGCGCGCTGCTGACGGCTATCCCCCAGATCGACATCGTCGCCCAGGTGCGTGACGTCGCGACGGCGCCCGTTGTCGCCGCCGAGTTTCAGCCCCGCCTCCTTATCGTCGACGGCGGCCTGCCCAGGCTCGATCTGGCCGCCCTGCTGCCGGAGATCAAGGCCCTGTCCGCCCCCACGCGCTGCATCGTCCTGGCCCAGGACGTAGCGCAGCAGCAGACCGCCGCCGCGGCCGGGGCCGATGCCGTCCTGCTCATCGGCTCCTTTGCCGAGGAGTTGGCGCAGGTGGTCGAACAGCTCCTGTAGCCGGCCCTGGTAGCAGACGACACCAACGACTCCCCTAGGCGCCCCTCCGTGCCCCCTTAGCCCGCCCAAGACCGCTCTGTCTCCTCGCTAATACTCCTCACCCTACTCCTTTCATCTACTGCGTCGCCCGCGCTCGTGGCCTATACTGAGCGCATCCAACAACTCACGACTTGCACGTGCCGCTCGTCGGCCTGACGCGTACGACAGATGACGTAGTCGGGCCGCTCCACAAGCCGTCTTTTGTGGGACGCACGATCCCGCAAGTCTCCGATGTGAAAGATCGCGGTCTGTGCTAAGCTGGAGACCACAACAGGCCTATTCAGAAAGGAAACCCAAGTCATGACGACCACAACCCTGCCCCAGACAACTCGTCAGCCTCGGCGCAAGCTACTCTACATCGTCGGCGCCGCCATCGGCCTCATCTTGGTAGCCGCCATCGTCTATGGCGTCATCATGATGCGGATGATGAACACGCCCGCGCCCGCCGGTCTCGATCTCAGTCTCAGCAAGCCGACAGATCAGGGCCTCTACCGGGCCACCATCGCCTCGCGCCTCGACCCCATTGCCATCAACCAGATGCACGCCTGGACCATCCACGTCGAGACGCCGAATGGACAGCCGGTCGAGTTCTTCCAAGCCCTCGCCGGCCACGGCAAGCTGACGCTCCACCTGCGCCTG
>CAZLBQ010000031.1:0-21644 GCA_964557745.1 uncultured Anaerolineales bacterium | reverse complement strand
TGCAACAAAAACGCAGACCTGACAGGTTTTCAAACCCTGTCAGGTCTGCAACTAAGGGCGCGACAAGGGCGAGGCTTACACCTTGACCCCATCGGCTAGCGTCGTCGTGTGCAACTGCCCGCCGCGCAGCACCCGCAGCGGCACCGGATCGTTGCTCCTGTGCAGCAGCCGCTGCAAGCCCTCGCCGTCCAGCACCGCCTCGTCGCCGTAGCCGACCAGGATGTCGCCCACCAGCAGCCCCGCCTCGGCCGCCGGGCTGCTCGGTAGCACCTCGCCCAGCATCACCCCCGTCGGCTGGCCGACCCGCTCCGCCCAGAGCGTCGGCAGCGGGATGGCCCAGCCCTTGATGCCCAACCCTTCGCGGCGCGGCGCTTCTCCCAACCAGCGCGCCAGCGCCGCGTCGGCGACATGGGTTGGCACGGCCAGCGCTACGCCCGGCGTCAGAATCATGCTCGTCAGCCCGACGACCCGGCCCTGGGCGTCGGCCAGCGGCCCACCGGAGTTGCCCGGATAGACGTCGATGTCGGCCTCGACCAGTTCGCGCCCGCCGGGCGCGGCCCGGCCGACGGCGCTGATGATGCCCAGCGTCGCCGCGCCCTCCACGCCCAGCGGGTTGCCGACGGCGATGACCAGTTGCCCGACGCGCAGCGCCCGTGAGGCGCCCAGTGGCGCGCGGAGCAGCCCGCTCGCCTGGACCCGCAACGCCGCCAGGTCAAGCGTCTTGTCGCGGCCAATGACCTTGGCGTCGAGGCTCCGCCCGTCGGCCAGCGTCACGCGGGCGTGGTCCCCCCGCGCGACGTGGTCGTTGGTCAGGACGATGCCGTCGCGCCAGATGATGCCCGACCCGCTCCCGTTCCACCGCCCGCGCACCAGCGTCAGGCTCTGCCGCAGCCGCGCCGCCACCTCCGCCAACCCCCCCGACACCCCCGCTAACGTCCTCAGCGCTTGCATCTCATGTCTCCTCATCCAACGACGGAAAAGACAGAATTAACAGAATTTGTATAATTGTCAGAATTATCAATCCCTATTCTGTCAATTATACAAATTCTGGTAATTCTGTCTACATGGTCTTATTGCCGCTCGCCGATGGTGACCTGGACGGTCTGGACCTGGCCGCCGCGCACAATCTGGAACGGCGTTGCCTGGCCCACGCGGTCCCCGCCCAGTTCGTGCTGCAACTCCTCCATGTCGGTCACGGGCCGCCCCGCCACCGCCACGAAGATGTCGCCCAGGATGACGCCGCCCAGGTCGGCCGGGCTGTTCGGCTCGACGCCCAGCGCCAGCAACCCCGTCGCCTGCTCGCGGCCCAGCGCCTGCTGGATACCCGTTGGCAGCGGGACGGGCTGCAAGCCCACGCCCAGGTAGCCCCGCTTGACCCGCCCGGTCGTCGCCAGCGCCCCCAGCACGCGGCGGACCGTCCCAACCCCGATGGCCGTGCTGACGCCCCGCGCCAGCGCCGACGAGTTCAGGCCGACGATCTGCCCACGCGCATCCACCAGCGCCCCCCCAGAGAAGCCCGGATAGAGCGTGACGTCGGTCTGGATGACGTCAATGGACTGGCCACGCCGCGTCGAGGCCGACGAGAAGGCGCTGACGACGCCAATCGTCGCCATCGGCTTCCCCGACGGCCGCGCGACGGCCAGGATGAGCTGCCCGACGCCCGGCTCGGCCACGTCGCCCCACGTCGCCGCCGTCAGGCCCGTCGCCTCGGCCTTGAGCAGCGCCAGGTCGGTGTTCGGGTCGCGCCCGACTAGCGTCGCGTTCACCGTCCGCCCATCGGGCAGCCCAACGCGGAGGCCCTCCTCGCGCTGCACGACGTGGTCCGCCGTGACAATCAGCCCTTCCGCCGACCACACCACGCCCGACGCCGTCTGGCGGTCGCGGGCGTCCACCTGGACCACCGACTTCTCGACCTGGGCCACCAGGCTCACCAACTCGTCCGATAGACTGCTCAACACACTGCTCATCGTGTCCTCCACCTGGGTGATAGGTTGCTTAAATCGTCTGCTGGCAGTGTATCACGCGGCCGCGCGCCCGGCATCACCCGTTGCGGCAGCCCTGACCTGGACATGTGGCTAGGGTGTCTCCCTCACCACCAGCCAGGCGCGCGGATGAACGCCGAAAAATGGATGAACGCGGATCAAACCTCTTGAGTCTGACCCGCGTTCATCCCCGTTTCCGCGTGTATCCGCGTGCTTCCTGGTGGTTCCTCTACAGTGGAATCAATCCCTGGCGCACCGCCAGCGTCACCGCCTCGGTGCGGCTGGCCGCGCCGAGCTTGCCCAGGATGGAGCCAATGTGGAACTTCACGGTGTGGTCGCTGATGTGAAGCCGCGCGGCAATGGCCTTGTTCGTCAAGCCCTCGACCATCAGCTTCAGCACGTCCAACTCGCGCGGCGTCAGGCTCTCCGCTGGCGGCGCCGACGAGGGCTGCGCCTGGAGCCGCTGCAACAGCCGCGCCGCCGCCATCGGGTGCAGCACCATGCCGCCCTGGCGTACCGTGCGCATCGCCTGGGCCATCTCCTCGGCCGTCGCCCGCCGCGACAGGTAGCCCCGCGCTCCGGCCTGCAACGCCGCCAGCACCGGCTCGTCGCCGTCGTCGCTCAGGCCCACCACGTCCAGCCCCGGCGCGTGGTCGCGCAGCCACCACACCAGGTTGAGCGCCTGTTCGTCGGCCATGTCGAGATCGACCAGCGCGACATCCGCTGGACTGAGGTCAAGCGCGACTTCCAACGTCGCCAGGTCGCGCGCCGTCCCGACGACCTCTAGCTCGCCCGTCGCCTCTAGGAGCACCCGCGCCCCCGCTGCAATCAGCGGCGCATCCGTGACGACCAGCACGCGCAGCATCGTCTGCTATCCTCCCTCGCGCTCTACGCCACCTGTCCCCCGGCGGCCCAGGCCGGCGCGGGCGCCTTCTCGGGCAGGATGCTCGGCTGGAAGATGAACAGGGCCTCCCACGGCCCGCCGTCCGCCCCGCGCACCTGCCACACACCCGCCGTCGGGATGACGTTGCCGCCGGGGAACTTGAGGCCCGTGAACTTCTCGCGCCCCTCGGTCAGCCACTCGATGAGCTGGCGGAGCGGGCCGCCGTGGCTGACCAGGGCAATCACCGGCTCAGGCCGCGCCATCTCCCGCGCCCAGAACTCGCTCATCCGCGCCCGCACCGTGTCCGCCGTCTCATCGCGGCGGTGCTCGGCCAGCGCCTCGTCCACCTCCAGCGGCACGCCCAGCCGCTCGGCCAGCGTCGTCGCCGTCAGCGTCGTGCGGTCCAGCGGCGAGTGGATGACGCGCTGGATACCACGCTGCGCCAGGAATTCCGCCATCTCCCGCGCCTCGCGCTTGCCGCCCGATGATAGCGGCGGCCCCGGTGGAATATCATAGCGAATGCCCGTCCCGTCCTGAGGCGCGGCGTGTCGAATCAAGTACACTGTCTTTTCTGGCATGACCCTATCCTGGCTCCGTTGTATTGGAAAGTATAGGCGGAAGTTTGTCAATCACCACCCGCCCCGCTACAATTGCGCGTCGTTCTAACCCTGTCCCGTGAGGTCGTCTATGAAGGGGCGAGGCCGCGCGCTCGCTCTCGTGCTCATCGCGTTGATCCTGGTCGGGGTCGCCCTGCGCTTCACCAAGCTGGGGGAGATTCCCCTGGGCATGGACCACGACGAGGGCCACAACACCCTCGACGCGCTGCAGATCCTCGCCGGCTGGCGGCCCGTCTTCCTACCCGGCAACAACGGCCGCGAGCCGCTGTTCATGTACCTCATGGCCGCGTCGCTGGGCCTGTTCGGCTCGACCCTGTGGGCCGTGCGCCTGACGGGCGCCGTCGCGGGTCTGCTCATGCTGCCCGCCCAGTACCTGCTCACGCGCAGCCTGCCCATCCCCCGCCCGCGTCTGACCGCCCTGCTCAGCGCCGCCGTCGTCGCCGTGACGTTCTGGCCGCTCTCCAAGGCCCACCAGGCGCTGCGCGCGGGCTTCCTGCCCTTCTGGATTACTCTCATGCTCTGGGCCTGGTGGCGAGCGCTACGCGAGGACGATAGACGAAGGACGAAAGACGATGGTCCAGCTTCGTCATGGGTCCATCGTCATGGGTCCACCGTCGCCTGGTCCGCCCTCAGCGGCGTCTTCATCGCGGGCGCGGTCTACACTCACCTGACCGGCCGCACTCTGCCGCTCATTATCGTCGCCTCGGCGCTATTCGTCGCCGTCCGCGCGCGGCGCTGGGCCCCGCTGGGCTACGCCCTGGTCGCCCTGCTCGTCGCCTTGCTCCTCAGTCTCCCGCAGATCCTCTACTTCATCAACGAGCCGGAGATGATCGGCTACCGCGCTAACCAGGCGTCCATCTTCAACCCCGAGCAGAGCCACGGCGACCCGCTCGACGAGATCCTCGTCAACGCCCGCAACCTCGCGCTTATGTTTAACATTCGGGGGACGCTGTCGTGGTCCGAGAACTTACGCGGGCGGCCCATTTTCGACCCGCTGGTCGGGCTGGCGTTCCTGCTCGGCCTGGCGCTGCTCCTGCGCGACCTGCTCGGCCGGCGCGGCCGCGTCCCGCAAGACGCCGCCTTCCTGCTCGCCTTCAGCTTCGGGCTGCTCATGCTGCCCTCCCTGTTCAGCGAGAGCGCCCCCCACTACGGCCGCCTGACCGGCATCTGGCCCATCCTGTTCCTCCTGCCCGCCACGGGCCTGGAACGCGCCGCCGCCTGGCTCGACACGCGGCGGGCCGCCCTGGGCAGCGTCGCCGCCGCCGCCGTCCTGACGGTCAGCCTGGCCTGGTCGACGTGGGACTTTTTCGTCCGCTACCCGCCCGCCCAGGCCGCGGCCGAACACTTCCGCGCCGTCCACGTCGAGCGCGCTCAGGCCGTCGGCGACCTGGTGCGCCAGGGGCCAACGTACGTCACCCCCAACACCTGGGGCCAGTCCGTGGTGCGCTTCTTCAATCAGACCACGCCGCCCGACGGGACGTTCGAGCCGCGCCTCGGGCTGGTCCTGCCGCCCCACGGCGACCTACGCTTCGCCTTCTCGCCCGGCGAGTACGAGGCCGCCGACGAGTTCGAGCGCCGCTGGCCCGAGGCCGAGCGCACCAACCGGCGCGACGAGCAGGGTGACTGGGTCTTGCTGTCGTTCCACCTGGCCGAGCAGGACTTCCCGACCTTCGACGGCCCCTTCGCCTACAGTGACCACGCCGTGTTCGGCGACAACATCCGCCTGAGGGGCCACGAGTTCAAGCCGCGCTCGGTCGGCCGCGGCAAGCCGCTGACCGTCACCCTGGACTGGCAAGCCCTCCAGCCCACCGAAGTGGACTATAATTTCTTTGTCCACGTCGTGGCGGCCGACGGACGCGGCATCGGCCAGTACGACGGCGCGCCCCTGGGCGGCAGCTACCTGACCACCGTCTGGTCGCCCGGCGAGCGCGTCGTCCAGACGGTGTCCATCGGCCTCGCCAAGGACGCCCCGCCCGGCCCGGCCGTCGTGCGCGTCGGCTGGTACAACTGGCGCGACGGCGAGCGGCTGCCCGTCGCGGGCGACGACGACGCGGCGGTAGACATCGGTCAGATTGACATCAAGCCCTAGCGGCAAGGCAGGCGTTTTGGCGGTCGTCAACAAACAGCGCGTGGCCGCGCGGCCCGCGTCCTCTCTCCTCGGTCTCTCCGCGTCCCACTGGACCCTGCTCGCCCTGGCCGGCATCGTCTTGCTCGGCCTCGGCCTACGCCTGTTCCGCCTGGTCGAAGTCCCCTACGGCTTCCACCCCGACGAGGGCCACAACGCGACGGACGCGCTGGCGATTATCGACGGCTGGCGGCCCGCCTTCCTCCCCCGCGACAATGGGCGCGAGCCGCTGTTCTCGTACCTGATGGCGGTGACCATCAGCCTGTTCGGCCCGACGGTGTGGGCGGCGCGGCTCGTTGGCGCGCTGGGCGGGACGCTCGTCATCATCGCCCAGTTCCTGTTCGTCCGCAGCCTGCCGCTCCCGCGCCCGCGCCTAGCGGCCCTCCTCAGCGCCGCCCTCGTGGCCGTCACCTTCTGGCCCGTCTCGCTGTCGCACCAGGCCATCCGCTCCGGCCTCTTCCCGCTCTGGATTACCCTGCTCCTCTGGACATGGTGGCGCGCGCTGCGGGGTGACGATGGACGACAGACGACAGACGATGGTCCCTCTCGGTCATTCGTCCATCGTCCCTCGTCCGTCGTCGCCTGGTCCGTCCTCGCCGGCGTCTTCCTGGCGGCGGCGCTGTACACCCACATGATGGCCCGCCTCATCCTGCCGGCCCTCGCCCTGTCGGCGCTCTGGCCGCTGCTGCGCGAGCGGCGGCGCGCCCCCCTTGTCGGCCTCGTCGTCATGTTCGGCGTCGCCACCGTGCTCCTCGTCCCCATGCTGCTCTACTTCCTGCAAGAGCCTGGCATGTTCACCTACCGCGCCGGACAAATCTCTGTCCTCAACGCCAAGGTCAACGGCGGCGACCTCGTCCGGACCCTGGTCGACCAGGCCGTCAAGATCGCCCTGGCCTTCAACGTGCGCGGCTCGACGGCCTGGGTCGAGAACCTGCCGGGCCGCCCGGTCTTCGACCCGCTGCTCAGCGTCTTCTTCCTGGCGGGCCTCGCCCTGCTCGCCTGGGACCTCGTCGGCAAGCGCGGGCGCGTCCCGCAGACCGCCGCCATCCTCATGGTCCTGACCGTGCCCACCATGCTCGCCCCGTCGTGGCTCAGCGACGGCGCGCCCAGCTTTGGCCGCATGACCGGGTCGTGGCCCGTCGTCTTCCTCCTCCCTGCCTGGGCCTTGGCCCTCGCCGCCACGTGGCTGGACCGCCGCGCCCGCCCCGTCGGCCTCCTGCTGGCCGTCGGCGTCGTCGCCCTCAGCGGCGCGTGGTCCATGACCGACTTCTTTGGCCGCTACGGCAATGAGCCGCGCACCTACGAGACCTTCCGCAGCTCCTCCATCGGGCGCGCCATCCACGTCAACGACCTGGCGAAGGAAGGCCCGACGTACATCGACAGCGTTATCTGGAACCAGGCCGTCATGCGCTACCTGACGAGCGCCTCCACCCTCGGCGTCTACGGCCTGATGAACGGCCTCGTCCTGCCGCCCGAAGGGGACGTCCGCTACGCCTTCGACTCGGTCCAGCAGGAAGACGCCGACAAGTTCGCCCAGCGCTGGCCCATGATGCAGCGTGACGATCTCGTGGACCGCTTCGACCACGTCGTCCTCATCGCCTTCCGCCTGCCGCGCGACAAGTTCCCGCTGCTCCAGGAGGCCGGTCCCGCCCCTCATCCCTCCTTTGCCGACCAGATTCAGCTCGAAGCGCACCGCCTGGGGGCGCCGTCGGTCAGCCCCGGCAAGTCCCTGACCCTGACCCTCCAGTGGCGCGCGCTCGCCGCCACCGACCTCGACCACAACTTCTTTGTCCACGTCGTCACGCCCGACGGCCGCGGCCTGGGCCAGTACGACGGCGCGCCCCTGGGCGGCAGCTACGGCACCCACCTCTGGCAGCCCGGCGAGCGCATCCTCCAGACCGTCACCATCCCCATCGCCAAGAACGCCCCGCCTGGCCCCGCCATCGTTCGCGTCGGCTGGTACGACTGGCGGACCGGCGAGCGCCTGGCCGTCGCCGGCGACAACGACGCGGCCATCGACATTGACCGCGTGGAGGTTCAGCAGTGACGCCGGACCGTGACGTGATCCAGGCGACGGCCGACTTCGTCCGCGCCCACCTCGGCGATGACAGCACCGGCCACGACTGGTGGCACACCGAGCGCGTCTGGCGCATGGCGCGCCGCCTTGCCCAGGCCGAGGGGGCGGCGCTCGATGTCGTCGAGCTCGCCGCCCTGTTGCACGATGTGGCCGATTGGAAGTTCAGCGGGGATGAAGAGGCCAGTGGGCGTGTAGCCGAACAGTGGCTACACGAAAAGGGCGCGCCGGCGGCGACCATCGACCACGTCGTCGCCATCATCAACGGCCTGTCGTTCAAGTCCGTCGACCAGCCGCGCCTGCCGACACTCGAAGGCCAGGTCGTCCAGGACGCCGACCGCCTGGACGCGCTGGGGGCCATCGGCGTCGCCCGCGCCTTCGCCTATGGGGGCTGGAAGGGCACGCCCATGTATGAGCCTGACCAGCCGCCGCGCCTGGGCATGACCGCCGCCGAGTACCGCGCCCACCGCGGCACGACGGTCAACCACTTCTACGAGAAGCTCCTCCACCTGCGCAACCTGATGAACACCCCAACGGCGCGCCGCCTCGCCGACGAGCGCCACGCCTACCTCGAAGCCTTCCTCCACCAATTCCTCGCCGAGTGGCAGGGCGACGCCTGAACTCCACCGGCCTGGCCCAGGGGAAATCCCTGCCTCCCCTCGCCCATTTGGTGGGCGAGGGGCAGGGGGTGAGGGGAGTTCCACGACAAACGCGGCCAGGCACAACCCCCTGGCCGCGTCTTCCGCGCTATTCCGCGTGGTCCGTGATCCGAAAACCGCCTACCGCGGCTTGTTCGTCTTCAACACACTCGACGCGACGACCGCCCCAACGCCCACCGCGACGGCCGCGCCCGCGACCTTCTTGTCGTTGCGCTTGAGGGCGTCGGTCAGGGGCTGGAGACGCTGGCGCAGCGACGTGCCGAACGCCAGCCGCATCACCGCTGCACCCGCCTCGTAGTGGCCCGGCTTGCGCAGGATGGTCGCCACGTCCCAGGCATAGGGCGCGTTCCCAACGGCGTAGGCGTAGGGCCGTGTGAACTGCATCAGCCCCTCCTTGCCGTGGATGCGCCCGTACCCCGACTGCTTGATGCCGCCAAACGGCAGCATCGGCACGCCGAACTGGGCAATGGTGTCGTTGATGACCACCGACGACGCCTCCACCTCGCTCGCGATGCGCCGCGCCCGGTCGAGGTCGCGGCTCCAGATCGACGCGCCCAGACCGTACTGGCTGTCGTTCGCCATCTGCACCGCCTCGATCTCGTCGCGCACCTTCATGATGGGCAGCAGCGGGCCAAACGTCTCGTCGCGCATCAACAACATGCTGTGATCCACGTCCACCAGGACCGTCGGCTCGACGTACATGCCCTCGATGCGCCCGCCCGCCAGGATGCGCGCCCCCTTCGCCAGCGCGTCATCCAGGTGACGCCGGATGATGTTCAACTGGCGCGGGTCGGTAATCGGCCCCAGGTAGTACGGGCTGTCCTTGTCCTCGCTGAAGCCCATGCGAATCGCCTGGGTCTCCTCCACCGCCCGCCGCACGAACTCGTCGTAGACCGCCTCGACGACGTACACCCGCTCGACGGCCATGCACGTCTGGCCGCTGTTGAAATACGCGCCCCACGCGCCCCAGTGCGCGGCCGCCTTGAGGTCCGCGTCGTCCAGGACGATCATGGCGTCCTTGCCGCCCAACTCGCACGCGAACGGCGTCAGGTTCTCGGCCGCCGCGGCCATGACCTTCTTGCCCGTCGGCGTCGAGCCGGTCAGGAAGATGTAGTCCGGCCCGGACTGGACGAGCGCCGCCCCCACCGCCCCGTCGCCGTGGATGACGCGCACGTAGGGCGCGAGTTCCGGCACGCGGGCGAACAGCCGCTCCATCATCACCCCCGACGCCGCCGTCACTTCCGACGGCTTGAGGATGACGGTGTTCCCCGCCAGCAGCGCTGCGATGACCGGCGGCAGCGACAGCGCGAACGGGTAGTTCCACGGCGCGATGACCAGCACGACGCCATACGGGTGGTACTCGATGTGACATTGCTTGAACAGGTACAGACCGCTCGACACGGGGCGCGGCTTGAGCCACTGCTCGGCGTGCTTGCAGTACGTGTCCAACATGTCCACGGTGATGAACGCTTCGATGAGGGCATCCTGGCGGCTCTTGCCACAGTCCTGGTTGATGACTGCCGTAATCTCGTCGAGCGAGTCGAGGATGACGGCTTGCAACCGCCGCAAGACCCGCGCCCGCTCGGCCACCGGCTTGCGGCTCCAGATGCGGAACGCGTCGCGCAGCGCCTGGTGCGTCGCCACGGCGTCCTGCGGCGTCGCCAGTTCGACCTCGCCAAAGGGTTTATTCGTCGCCGGATTGATAAAGGTCAACATCACAGCCTCCTCTCCTCTACAGACCCGCCACCCAGTCACCAACCAGCGCGGCCATCGCCGGGCCGTCGTGCGGCAGGACCGCCGCCGTCACTACCTGTTTGGCTCCCGTCGCGTGCCGCTTCAGAATGTCCAGGCACCGCTCAGCCGGCTGGCTGAGGTTATCCTCTTCTCGATAGACCGCCAGCAGCGGCGCTTTGACCTCGCCCAGCCAGCCCCAGTCGTGGCCCCGGTCGGCGTAGTTGAAGCGTCCCATCGCCCCCCGCATGCCGAACAGGTCGCGCATCAGCCGCGCCGAGACTGGCCCCACCCCGTCCAGGGTGATAAGTTCGTCCGCCTGGCCCGCTTCCAGCATCAACAGTGCCCACGCCAGCGCCTCGTCCAACCGTTGGCCGAGCGCCTGCTGCACCGCCGCCCCGTCGGGCGGTGAGAGTAGTCCCACGCCGCGCACGCGCTTGTCCCCTGTCATCGCGGCGTCGGCGGCCTTCGTCGCCCCCAACCCCTCCCCTACCAGCGCCGCGCGCGAGGCGCCCCGCGCCGCCAGCAGGTCTAGCCACGCGGCGATGTCCCGCCGGCTGGCCCCGAACAGACCGGCTGCTTCTGTCGGCTCGGCCTCTCGTCCTCCGCCTGCCTGCTTGTCAATTGACGCTTGCGACGTGAGACTTGAGACTTGATTGTCCCGCATATTCGCGGCCAGCAGCCCAATCCCTCGCTGGGCCAGCGCCGCGTCCAGGTCGGCCAGGTACGGCGCGCTGTAGAATGCGCGGAACAGGTCGGGGACGAGCAGCACAGCGCGACCATTCGCGCCCGCCCGCCACAGGCCGTGGAGGGTTACGCCGTCAGCAGTAGTCGTTTGTACCAGTTCACCCTGCATCCCGTATCCCATCCCCATGCAACGACCGCGAACCAGAGCCTGAAAGCGCCGCTCGGATCCGCGGTCATGGCAATCATGTCTTCCCCAGGACAGCCACGCGGCGTCCGTCAGACCTGACAGGTGTTGAAAACCTGTCAGGTCTAGGGCGCACCCTCAATCCGCCGACATCGCCAGGCCAAACGTCGGCCACAGTTCGGACAGTGTGAAGTCCAATCCCAGCTCCGTCAGCTTGTCAGGCCGCGGCCGCCCGGTCGCCCAGTCCCAGCCTCGGACCTCGTAAAACTCGCGCAACATGGTGTCGAAGTCAGGCACCACACCTTCCGTCCCGCCCGACTCCAGCGGCTCCAGCAGCATCTTGGGCAGCTTGTCGTGGCGGCGCGACAGGCCGCGTCGGTTGTTAAAGGCGCGCTTCAGGTTCCACGCCCGCTCGCCCAGCTTGATCGCCTCGTCCAGGCCGATGTCCCGCCCCGTCGCCGCCGACAGCATCGCCGCCACGCCGTGCGGGTTCGGGTTGGAGAACATGCACATGATCAGGCTGTTGTACAGGCTGCGCCAGTCCTGGATGCGGGCCGTGGCGAACGCCTTGCCCTCTGAACTCGTGCGGTCCATCAGCGTCATGCCCAACTCTTCCAGCGCCCGCCCCAGCTCGACCCAGTACATGTCGCCCTGGTTGTGGCACGCGCCGCGCGGCGACGTTGCGTACACCAGGCTCATGCCCGTCATCGAGCGCGGGTCGTGCATCGCCAGTTCGAGGCCGTTGACCTGGACCGCCAGGTCCTCGACGCCGTAGCGCCGCCCCAGCGCCCGCGAGCCTTCGCCCAGCACCACGCCAAAGCCCTGCTGCCGCGCGATCATGCCCACCAGCTGGATCGCCGTGTCAATGTCCCCCCACCGCAGCACGAGACCGCCCGTGTCCTCCACCGTGATGATGTGCTCGTTGAACAGGTAGTAGGCGAAGGCGATGGTCGAGCCGACCGAGATGGTGTCCAGGCCATAGGCGTTGCACAGGTGGTTGGCATACGCCACCGCCTCCAGGTCGTCGCTCAGGATGAGCGAGCCAAAGGCGGCGACCGTTTCATATTCCGGACCGTCGATGCGCGACTCCTTGTAGATGCCGCGCGTCTCCACCACCCGCCAGCACGAGATCGGGCACGTGTGGCACGAGCCGATGCCCGTCTGGATGGTGTCCTTCATCACCGACCCGCTCAGCTTCTCCGCGCCGTCGAAGAAGCCCTGCGTCCAGTACTTGTTCGGCATATCGCCGATCATCATCAGGTAGTCAACACCGCCCGCCGTCCCGGTCTCGCGGAACATGCGGACGCTGAAGTCATCCTTCAATTCCTTGTAGGCCGCCTTGACGGTCTCGCGGAAGCGCGCCTCGTCGGGCAGGGGAATCTTGCCCGTACCGTGGGCCAGGATAGCCTTGAGCCGCTTGGCCCCCATCACTGCGCCCAGCCCACCCCGCGCCGCGATGCGGCCCTCGTCGTTGACAATGCCGGACACCGGCAGCAGGTGCTCGCCGCCCGGCCCGATACACGCCACACTCGCGCGCGGCTGGCCTAGCTCGGCCTTGAGTTCCTCCTGCGTGACATAGATGTCCTTGCCCCACAGGTGCTGCGCATCATGCAGTTCGGCCTTACCATCGATAATCGCCAGCGTCACCGGACGGTTCGAGCGTCCCGTCACGATGATGCCGTCGTAGCCGGCGTAACGCAGTTGCGCCCCGAAGCGGCCGCCCGTGTTCGACTCACCCCAGCGGCCCGTCGCGGGTGACAGTCCCACCACCACGTTGCGCCCACACGCCGGCGCGGCCGTCCCGACCAACGGCCCGGTCATCCAGATCAGCGGCGCTTCTGGGCTGAGCGGCGACGTCGCGGCGTCCGTCAAGTCCCACAGGTAGCGCGCGGCCAGCCCGCTGCCGCCGATGAAGTCACGCACATACTCTTCGTTGAGGGCTTCGTCGCGCACAACGCCAGTGCTCAGATCGACCCTGAGCAGCTTACCAAGATAACCGTACACGTGGACGACCTTTCTGTCCTCAGTCCTGAGGCTTTCAGTGCTGAGTACTGAGTTCCGAGTCTTTGCCTCAGCACTCAGCACTCAGCACTCGGCACTCAGCACTCGGCACTCACCACTCAGCACTCTCTTCCACTCAGCACTCGGCACTCTCTTCCACTCAGCACTCAGCACTCAGCACTCAGCACTCAGTACTGTCATTGCGGGACGGCCATGCGGGCCTTTTCTTCCTCGACCAGCACGCGGCGCAGGAACTTGCCTACCTGGCTCTTGGGCAATTCACTGCGGAACTCGATGAACTTCGGCACCTTGTAGTAGACCAGGCTCTGCTCGCAGAAGCTCTTCAGTTCCTCCTCGGTCGCCGTCTGGCCAGCCTTCAGGACCACGTACGCCTTCACCCGCTCGTCGCCCGCCTTCACGCTCGGCACGCCCGCCACCACCGCTTCCTGGACCTTCGGGTGCTGCATCAGCACTTCCTCGACGTCGCGCGGGTAGACATTGAACCCGCCGACGATGATGAGGTCCTTCTTACGGTCCACGATCTTGAAGTAACCCTCTTCGTCCATGACGGCGATGTCGCCCGTCTGCAGCCAGCCGTCCGGCGTCACCGTCTTCGCGCTCTCCTCAGGCTTCTGCCAGTAACCGAGCATCACCTGCGGTCCGCGCACCCACAACTCGCCCGGCTCGCCAACCGGCACATCCTGGCCCGAGTCGACGTTGACGATCTTGGCCTCGACATCCGGGAAGGGAACGCCAATCGACCCTTCCTTGCGCTTACCGAACACCGGGTTACAGTGGGTCACCGGCGCGGCTTCGGTCAACCCGTAGCCCTCGACCAGCCGTCCGCCCGTCAGCTCGCCAAACTTCTCCTGGACCACCATCGGCAGCGGCGCCGAGCCAGAGATACATGCCTTCACCGAGCGCAGGTTGTACTGGGCGACGTTCTTGTGGTTGATGACCGCGCTGTACATCGCCGGCACGCCGGGGAACAGCGTCACGCCCTCGCGCTGGATGATGCGCATGAGCAGCTCGATGTTGCGCGGGTCAGGCGTAATGATCATCTGCCCGCCCATGTACAGGCTGAAGATCATCCCCACGGTCATGCCATAGACATGGAAGAAGGGGATAGCCGCCAGCAGCTTCTCGTTGCCGTCCTCGCACCTTGGCAGCCACGCCCGGACTTGCAGCACATTGGCGATGATATTGTGGTGGCTGAGCATCGCCGCCTTGGGCAGGCCCGTCGTGCCGCCCGTGTACTGGAACAGCGCCACGTCATCTGGGCTGGTGTCCACTTGCGGCGCGCGCTTGCCCCCCTTGAGCATGTCCTTCATCGAGTACACACCCGGGCCAAATGACACATCCACCCAATCCGCCTGCTTGCGCAGCTTGCTCTTGACGAGGAAGCTATACGGGAAGCGCGCCCCCTCGTGAATATAGGTGACGATGGCGCGCTTGGTGGGTGTCTTGTTCTGGATGGACTTGAACTTGGGATACGCCGCGTTGTAGGTCACGAGCGTCTCAGCGCCAGAGTCCTGGAGTTGGTGCTCAATCTCGGGCGCCGTATAGGTGGGGTTAAAGTTGACGACCGTCGCGCCAATGCGCAAGGCGCCAAAGAACGCGACCACATATTGCGGCGTATTGGGCAGCATCACGCCGACACGGTCCCCCTTGCGCACGCCCAGGTCATACAGGCTGCCGGCGAAATTCTCGATGGCCGCCCCCAACTGGCGATAGCTCATCTTCCCGCCGACCGCCAGGCGATGCCCGACAATGTAGCTCAACACAAACTTCGCCGCGGTGTGGCTCGCATATTTGTTTGTCGCTTCGCGCGCCAGTTGCGCCAGGGTCATGGGCGGATAGGTGAGGCTCGCCGGCACACCAGGCTCGTAGTTCGCTATCCAGGGCTTATCCATCAGCGTGTCTCCTTTGACTTCGTCAACGACTGTCGATGTGCGCCACTACTTGACGATCAGTTGATCTAGCCCCTTCTCGTGAAGCAGCGCGCGATACTTGTCATACAACGGCTCGATGGCGGGCAGCAGCGCCAAGACCTTCATCTGCGACCCCTGGAGCTTGATCTGCCCCTTCGCCAACGCCGCCACCAGATTAATCTTCTTGTTCCAAAACAAATTAGCCGTATCCGCCGTCATCGTCATCACGATGTCGGGTTTCACGGGACTCTCGCCCTGGTAGACATCGAGCAGCGCGCCCGGCTGGGTTGGCTTCGACTTCGCGTTGACCGTGGTCACGGCGTCCGGATGGGTATATCGAAATTGAATCACTACTCCGGACTTGGCGATTTTGGGCGCGACCTGGGGATCTGACTTGGCGCGCTCCATTAGCTCTCCTACCGTAGCGTATACCTGAGCCGAGTCTGTGAAATAGGGCATGGCGCCTCATAGTGGTGAAAGTGCCTTTGCGCCGATACGGTCCGCAGACAGGCGCGAGGGCTGGCGAGTGAATGACGGGCTATGAGTCATTATAACGTAAACGCCGCACTGCGTCAAGACACATTGCCCCAAAAGCGGCTCTTTTTTGACGCATTGCGGCAAAAGAGCGGCAGCATGTGGTAAGAAAGGGCCGGTGGCAGGTTCTAAGTATATGCCATGACGCAGTGCGGCAAACGAGCGGCCTCGTGGGGTACTTGACAGTCTTGACGCACTGTGTTATAATGATGATGACGCAACGCGTTATTCCATATATTCAATCACCATCACCCATTTCGCCAGATATGGCAAGGAGCAATCAGATGCCCACGAAGACCAAGAAAGACACGACGTCCCCCGATGTCGTCGAGATGGCCCAGGCCGTCGTCGCGGATGTCGACGAGAAGGCCAAGGCTGCCGAGACCGAAGTGAAGAAGACCACTGCCTCGGCCAAGAAGACCGCTAAGGCCGCCGAGGCTAAGGTGAAGAAGACGGGCGAAGTCGCCGCGCAGAAGACCGAAGAGGCGGTTGAGGAAGTCAAGACGCGCACCTCGCGCATCATGAAGGTCCAGATTCCCAAGAACGTCCGCAAGGTCTATCTCGTGGGCCTTGGCGCCGTCTCCACTGCTCAGGACGAGACCGTCTCCTGGATCAACAAGCTCGCCGAGCAGGGCGAGGAGGTGGAGAAGGACGGCCGCAAGTGGCTCAACCGCACCACCAAGGAAGGCCGCGACAAGACCGAGCACGCCACTGAGGCCGTCGAGCATCGCTTCTCGAACGCCCAGGAGCGCCTCGACCATGCCGTCGAGAAGGCCCTCGCCAAGCTCAACGTCCCAACCCGCGACAAGATCGAGCAGACCGTCGAGGGCGCGTTGACCCGTCTCAACGTTCCGACCAAGAATGACCTGGAGCGGCTGTCGAAGAAGATCTCCGAGTTGTCGGCGAAGGTCGACGAACTGAAGGCGACCAACAGCAAGGGCGAGAAGGTCGAGGCGTAAGCCCAGACCCCGCCTTTTCGCCCCGCCACCCTGTGGGGCGGGCCTGCCTATTCTCCCAGAGGCTGTCTCTCCCGGCGCTCTAGCCGCCTGGTTGAGGCAGCCTCTGAGCGATAGGCGCCGCTACCGGGCAAGCGAGGTCACGTTGAATTTGACGTGCTGCGTCAAGCTGATATACTTGATTTTAGACGATCCGTATCCTATTTAGTCTCTGTCGAGAGACTCGGAGAAGGCCTAGCGATGCGCGTCATCAAGCGCTACCCCAATCGCAAGCTGTACGACACGGCGGCTAAAGCGTACGTGACTCTGGATGCCATCGCCGACATGGTTCGCGCGGGCGAGGACGTCCAGGTCGTCGACCACGAGACGGGCGAAGACCTGACCACCGTCACCCTGTCCCAAATCATCCTGGAACAGGAGAAGAAGCAGGCCAGTGGTTTGCCCAAGACCGTCCTGACCTCCCTGATCCGTACCGGCGGTGATACGCTGGACATCTTTAAGCGGTCCTTCTACTCCTCCCTGGGGGCGATGCGCGTCCTGGAGGAAGGCATCGAGAAGCGGGTCGATACTCTGGTCAAGCGCGGCCAGATGACCGAGGCCGAGGGCCGCCAGGTCCGCGAGACCCTGCTGAAGCACTCGGCGGACTTGAGCGACCCATTGGAGTTGACGAATCGGGCGGTTGACGCGACGCTGGACCGCTTCAACATTCCGACGCGGTCGGATATCATGCGCTTGAGCGAGCAGTTAGAGGAGTTGACAAGTAAACTGGACGCTCTGTTGAGCGTTCGCGGGGAACACGACGCCGTGCCCCACGACGAGCCAGCGAACACGGATACCGTCGCCTAGCTGACGGCCGGTCGCTGCCCTTGTGTATGGAGACTCTGGCCTCCCCCGCATACCACCCTGGAGAAAAAGGTGTCCTACCCACCCCTTTCCTCACCTAATGTCAAGACGGCGCTCGTACTGGCCGGCGGTGGATTGACCGGCGCCGTGTACGAGATCGGAGCGCTGCGCGCCATCGATGACCTGTTGGTTGAGCTGGACACCTCGCGTTTCGACGTCTATGTCGGAACCAGCGCAGGCGCGCTCGTGGCCTCGTTCCTCGCCAATGGCATTACTCCCGCCGAGTTGATGCGTGGTCTGGACGATGATCACCCCTACCTCCGCGGCCCGCGCCCGCGCGAGCTTTTCGCCCTCAACACCCGCGAGTGGGTGCAACGGAGTCTGAACTTCCCCCGCACCCTCCTGGGCGCCGCGCGCTACTATCTCAACCACCGCTCCGAGATGCGCCCCACCGACGCCGCCCTGGGTCTCACCGAGTCCGTCCCCACCGCCATCTACCATAACCTGAACCTGGCTCGCTACGTACAGCGCATTCTGTTCGCCGCGGGCGGTACCAACCGCTTCAGCGAGCTGGAGCGCGAGCTGTACATTGTCGCAACCGACCTGGACAACGGAGAGCGAGCCGTCTTCGGCGAAGGGGATCTGGTCGACGTCCCCATCTCCCTGGCCGTCGCCGCCTCGTCCGCCGTCCCGCTGCTCTACCGCCCGGTCCGCATCGGGGGCCACGACTACATCGACGGCGGGGCGCGCGGCACCGCCAGCCTGGACGTCGCCATCGAACACGGCGCGCGCCTGATTGTCGTTGTCAACTCCTTCGTCCCCCTCGACAACTCCGAGCGCGACTCGATTCCCTTCTTCAACCCTAAAGGCCGCCACGTCAGCGACAAGGGCATGCCGGCCGTCGTCGCCCAGACCTACCGCACCCTGTTCCATGCCGGCCTGATCTATCACATCAAACAAATCCAGCGGCGTTACCGCGATGTCACCATCATCCTCATCGAGCCGCAGGCGACTGACAGCGACATGTTCTTCTTCAACAGCATGCGCTACTCATCGCGCATGACCATTGCCCAGCATGGCTATGAGTCGGTTACGCTGAACCTGGCCCAAGACTACCACCGCTACAAGGAAGTCCTGGCCCACTACGGCATCGCCATCTCCACCCGCCAGGTGCGCGAAGAGATGGCCCGCATGGAAGAGGCCCACGGCTCCATCGAGGTCGTGCGACAGGTCATGGAGGACCAGACCTCCCACCCGTCGCAGCGGCACCTCTTCCCCAGCCGCGAACCGGAGACGCCAGAGAAAGCTGCGCCCGCCCAGCCTGCGGCCCCGACGACGGCTCCCCCTACCCGGACGAGGAAGAGAGGCCGCCTGGTGTCGCAGTTGTCGCAGACGCTCGACCAACTCGAGACAGCCCTCGACAGCGACAGTCAGGCCCGCCGCAACGGTCGCCCCCCTGGCCCGCTGTGAGGTCAGACGGACCATAGCGCAAATCAACCAAACGGATGATGGAGTCCATCTTGACACTCATTCTGGCGGCGTGATATACTGCGCCAGACATTGAGCGGACTTCTGGCAACGAAAGGAGACACACATGCAAGTCATTGTCACCCAGCCCCTCTCGGAGTGCGTCTCCTGAACTGCTGACATGTCCGCGTAACCTGGACGCCCCCTCACGGGCGCGGCGGTGTATTAAACACCGTCGTCCCCGCCACGTCGACACCGCCGAATAGAACCCCAGGTAGAGGCAGACCGCTGTGTCTGCCCAAGGCGAACACCCCGGTTCGCCCCTACCTGCCCCCGTTCTGCTAGCGTGTCGCCGCCTCCAGGTTGTGCACCGACATTCCGCGGCCACGGGCGCGCTCTGCCCCGTGGCCGCTTGATTCTGCCGGACCGCCGCGCCCTCGCGCTGCGCCTGGCGTCCCCTCAGGTTGGCCTCGGGTTCCTGGACCCACAGGCCAACCTTTTTTGCGTGCTGATAATCTTCTGACACCACGAACCGCAGGCCGCGCCTGCGATAGGAGATAGTACCGACGATGCGCCTGAACGCATACCTGTACGACGACGACGACGAGATGTGGCCCCAGCCGCGCCGCCAGGCCAAGCGTAAGCCCAAGCGCGCCCCGCGCGCCGCCGACCTGGCCGACCCGGAGGTAGGCCCGCAGGGCGGCTTCAGCCCGACCTTCAAGGCGACGCACCAGGACAGCCGCGAGCGGGCCTGGATCGTCACCTACCTGACGCGCTTCTACGACGACAGCCTCATCACCGATGTCCTACACCAGGTCAAGGGGGGCAAGGAAGCCAACGTCTACTGCTGCGCCGCCCACCCCAGCACAGGCGTCGACCTGCTGGCCGCCAAGGTCTACCGCCCGCGCGAGTTCCGCCAGCTACGCAACGACGCGCTCTACCGCCAGGGCCGCCGCGTCCTGGACGACGAGGGTAAGCTGGTCAAGAACGACCGCCAGTTACACGCCGTCGCGAAGGGCACGAGCTACGGCAAGCAACTGTCCCATACCTCGTGGCTGGCCCACGAGTACCAGACGCTGCTCAAGCTGCACGCGGCCGGCGCCGACGTCCCGCGCCCGTGGGCCGTGGGCGACAACGCCATCCTCATGGAGTACGTCGGCGACGAGGGCGTCGCGGCGGGCACCCTCCACGAGACGCGGCTGCCCGCCGCCGAGGCGCGCGACCTGTTCGAGCGCCTGGTCCATAACCTGGACCTGATGCTCCAGCACGGCCTGGTCCACGGCGACCTATCGGCGTTCAACATTCTATACTGGGAAGGCGAGGTCCGCATCATCGACTTCCCCCAGACGGTGGATATCACGACCAACGGGGACGCCTGGGGCATCTTCCGCCGCGACGTCCAGCGCCTGTGCCAGTACTTCGAGCGCTACGGCGTCACGCCCAACCCGGCCCGCCTGGCAACCAGGCTGTGGCGCAAGTACGTCCCCGAGGACAACTTCGAGGCCCTGAACCTGCTGGCCTCGCAGGACGAGTAACGCGAAGGAGTGTGCGTGCAGAAGTTGACCGCCCCGTCGGTGTACATCATCCTCAGCGCCTTGATGACCCTGGCGAACACCGCCATGTTCGTCACGCTGTCCGTCTACTATGTCACGACCGTCGGCATGACGCCGCTTCAGCTCGTCCTGGTCGGGACGGCGGTGGAAGTGACCATCCTGCTGTTCGAAGTGCCGACAGGCGTCGTGGCCGACACCTACAGCCGCCGCCTGTCGGTCATCCTGGGCATGTTCGTCCTCAGCGCCGCCTGGTTCATCGAGGGCAGCCTGCCCCTCTTCGCCGCCATCATCGGCGCGGAGATGGTGCGCGGCATTGGCGAGACGTTTCTGAGCGGGGCGCTGGACGCCTGGCTGGCTGACGAGGTGGGCGAGGACGACGTGGGCCGGGTCTACCTGCGCAGCGGGCAGATCAGCCGCCTGGTGTCCTTCGTCGGCATCGGCGTCAGCGTTGGCCTGGCGAGCCTGGCCCTCAACTGGCCCGTCCTGTTCGGTGGGGCGATGTACCTGCTCACCGGCGTCTTCCTGGCGCTGGCGATGCCCGAGACCGGCTTCCAGCCCACCCCACGCCCTGAGCGGGGCAGATGGCGAGCCATGGGAACGACGTTCCACGACGGCTTGCGCGTCGTGCGCGGCCGCCCCATCCTGGTCAGCGTCCTCCTCGCCAGCGTCGTCTACGGCGCAGCCAGCGAGGGCTTCGACCGGCTGTGGGAGGCGCACCTGCTGACCAACTTCAGCTTCCCGGCGCTGGGGAACTTCCAGCCGGTGGTGTGGTTCGGCATCATCGCCGCGCTGGGCAACCTGGTCAGCCTGGTCGTGACCGAGGTCTTCCGGCGCCGGTTGGAGGGGGTCAGCCGCCTGCGCGTCCCGACCGCGCGCGTCCTGCTCGTCCTCAACGGCCTGACCATCGCCAGCATCCTGGTCTTTGGCCTGGCGGGCGGGTTCGGGCTGGCCCTGGTCGCTGTGTTGGCGAAGGGGGCGGTCGGCGCGCTGTCCGGCCCGCTCTACAATAGCTGGCTCATCCAGAACATCGACGCCCGGGTACGAGCGACGGTGCTGTCCATGAGCAGCCTGACCAACGCCTTTGGTCAGTCGGTGTGCGGGCCGGGCGTCGGCTGGCTTGGTAACCGGAGCGGGCTGCGCACGGCTATCGTCGCGTCGGGCCTCCTGCTGACGCCGCTGTTCGGCCTCTACGCTCAGGCCATGCGCGCGCGCGTCGACCGCGACCCCGCGCCCACTGTCTCGGCCGTCCCGCTGGGCGAGGGCTAACGCGACAGGTGGCGCAACCTCTCTCTTGACAAGACCTGACAGGTTTTCAAAAACTGTCAGGTCTTGTCAGCGCGGGCGCAACGCCTGTCATGCCGAACACAGTGAGGCATCTGCTCTGGTAGTCTCGGCAGAGCAGACCCCTCACTTCGTT
>CAZLBQ010000030.1:0-21757 GCA_964557745.1 uncultured Anaerolineales bacterium | reverse complement strand
AGTGGCAGGACCCCCGTCACTCCTTTGGCCTGGCCCTCGCCCCACTCACCTACCTGGAACGCGTGACGGGCTTCGCCCTCCAACTGGCGCGCACCCTGGCCGGGTCCTACCTGCCCTTCGACGGCGACAATCCCCCCGTGCTCATCACGCCCCTGACCCCAGTGATGGCTGTGTGGGCAACCCTGGCGCTGCTGTGGGCGGCGCGACGGTGGGAGACGGCCTTGCTAACCTGGACTAGCCTGTCGATGCTGCTGGTGACGTCTCTCTTCAGCGACGGCTACAGCACGCTCTACCAGACACGTTTCGTCGCCAACGTCTTGCCGCTGATCTATATCGCGACCGGGCTGGCAATGGGCGAGGCGTGGCGCCGACGACGGGCGCTCGCTCGGGTGGCCGTCGGGCTAGGAGCCATCTTCCTCATCCTCGCTCCCCTCGTCGCCCTCAGCGCCTTCTACTCGGCCAGCGAGGCGAAGGGGCTAACCAACGCCCGCTTCCTCCACGTCGTCGGGGCGGCGCGTCAAGCAGCCGCGCAGGGCGACCTGATCCTGCTCGACCGCGACGCGGACGATATCCAGCTTGGCGGCAGCGGCGACCCCGATCGTGCGATGCGCCACTATCTCACCCTGGAAGGCATCCCCCACCAGTTCGTGCGCATCGACAAAATCCGCTACTATCTCGAGAACAGCGAAGCACCGTTGTTCCTCATCCTCGGGTCGGATACCGTGCCGCAACTCGACCGCTATCCCCTCGCAGCTACTGCGCTCAGCACGCCCGGCTACCGCGTCTTCACCGCCCCACCCCCGCGCTAGGGTTTCGCCTTTTCCCACATTCCGGCTAAGATTGGCCTGTATGGCCGATACTACCCTCTCGCCCGCCCCCTCCGCCGCCCGCCCTGCGTCCGCTTCGGGCGTCGCCGTCGCCGACACACGCCTGCGCGCCCTGGTCGCCCTCGGCGTGAGCCTCGTCGCCCTCCTGCTGCGCTGGCCGTACCTGCAACTCGTCCCGCGCATCACCGACGAGACGGCCGAGATCAAGTGGGCCATTCGCATCTACCAGGGCGAGATTCTGCCCCTGACCCACACCGACCCCTACAACGGCCCGGTCCAGCCCTACCTGATGGCCGCGCTGTTCAAGCTGTTCGGCCTCGACCCCGACCTGCCGCGCGCCATGACCGCCGTCCTCGGTGCGGCCCTGGCGGGCGTCGTCGCATGGTGGGCGTGGGGCCTGGCGGCGGAGCGAGAAAGCAGCAGGCAGCAGGCAGCAAGCAGCAAACAGCAAACAGCAGGTGGTCTGGCGACCCGCCGACTGCCTGCCGCCGACTGCCTGCTGCCTGCCCTCCTGGCGGCCGCCCTCATCGCCACGTCGTTCCCCCTCATCGTCGTCAATAGCCACATCGCGTGGTCGAGTTGCCTGACGCCGCTGTTGACAACCATTGCCCTGGGCGTGACGTGGTCGGCGGTCGTCCACGCGAAGGGCTGGCGGTTGGTCCTGGCGGGCGTCCTGTGGGGCGTGGCGTGGCAGACGCACCCGTCGGTCATTGCCTTGCTGCCCGGCGTGGCGGCCTGGATCCTCCTCCAGCCCGTCGGGCGGGGCTGGCTGCGGACGCGCTGGGCCTGGCTTGGCGTCGGCGGCTTCCTGCTCGGCTACGGCAACATGATTGTCTACAACCTGACGACGCGCGCCAACTCGGTGGACGAGGCGCTCAACTCGCGCAACGCCTACGGCATCGCGCCGGGGTTGGACGTCTACTTTCAGCAACTCGGTGGGCTGGTCGTGCAGGGGGCGCGGATGCTGAGCGGGACGTACGCCATCCAGCCCGACGGCAGCGTGCCCGTACTGGTCACGCCCATGACCGTCGTCTACGGCGCTCTGGCCCTGGTCGCGCTCGTCTGGGCGGCGAGGCGGCCCATCACGGCCCTGCTGCCACTGACCGTTCTCTCCGGCGCGCTGATCCTGCCCATCGTCAGCCACGCCTTTAGCGGCCTCCACGACTCGCGCTACATCGCCTACCTGCTGCCGCCCACCTACCTGAGCCTGGCCCTGTTGGTCACGCGGCTCATGAGCCGACCGGCCGAGGGTAAACCGGGCCGGCGTTGGCTCGTGACCGCCGTCGCCGCGCTCCTGGTCCTCTATCCGCTGCTGCCGCTGGCGCGCTTCTACCAGGACAGCGAGCGCTACGGCCTGACCAACGCTGGTCTGATTCGCCTGGCCGACGAGGCCAAGACGGTCGCGCGGCAAGGCAGCGTGGTCCTGCTCGACCGTGACATGCGCGACGTCAAGCTAGGTGGCGGCGGCGACCCGGTGCGCGCCGTCGAGTCGCTCCTCACACTGGGCCAGACCCCCTTCCAGACGGCCCGCCCCGACACCATCAACTGGTACCTCCTCAATAGCGAAGCGCCACTGTTCTTGGTCCTGTCAGACCGCACGGCGGCGACGCTCGCCGCGCGCTATCCCCTCACCGCGACGCCCCTCACCTTCGACGGCTTCGCCGCCTTCACGGCCCCCGCGCCTAAATAGGGAGCAGGGGCCAGGGGCTAGTGGGCAGCAGTCAGCCGGCCGCCCTGTAGCGCCGACTTCAGTCGGCCGCCACCTGTCAATTGTCAATCGTCAATGGGGCGAGGCGCAGCGGCGCGCCTACTGGGGTCCCGTCGGTGCGGGTGAGGCCGACTTCGAGCGTGAGCGGGCCGGGGGGGAGCGAGGTGGGCAGGTCGAGGGTACGCGTCTCCAGCGTCCAGTCGCCGCGCGCGTAGCGCCACTTCTCCGCCGACGGGTTGACCCACGCGCTGCCGCTGTCGGCCACGACCCGACCATCGGCGGCCAGCAGACGCGCGGCGACGCGATAGTCCTCGTTGAGGGCAAACGGCGCGGCGAAGAACAGGCCCACGTGGAGCTTGCCGCCGGGCCGGATGTGATTCTCGGCCAGGCTGTAGCCCTCGAAGGTGATGCCGTCCTGGAGGGGCTGCGGTTCGAGATGGATGATGGGGTAGGCGTCGCCCGGTGTCCAGACCCGCCGCGTGGCGGCGTAGCGCTGCGCCAAGCGAAAGGTGTGATCGACCCAGTTGAGGAAGGCGGCGCGGCTGGACTGGCCCGCCGTGCGAACGAAAACCAGCGCCCGCGGCTGCCATTGGGCCGTCTGCCGCACCCAGACCTCGTCCGGCAAGAGGCCCGATGTGAGCCGCTTCGCGCCCGGGTAGGCGACGAAGGGCGGGACGCGCAGCCCGGCGCGGAAGGCCAGCACGACGTTGTCGGTGACAATCCAGTCGCCTGGCTCGGTGAGGGCCTGGATGTCATCTAACATACGCCAATTCTCAGCCTCGCGGGCGCCGCTGTCGCGCAGGGTCAGGTCGAGGGCGGTCGGGAACTGCCAGGCGTAGAAGAGGAGCGCCCCAACCGCCGCCAGCCGCCACCCCCAACCCGCCCCCAGGTGCGCGACCCCCAGGCCAGCCAACACGGCTAGCGGGAACAGCACCAAGGCCAGGTGGTGGTCGAACAGCGGGCTTTGGAACAGGATGGCGGCGAGGCCAACCAGCGTCCACACGACGACGACCAGGCGCGAACGGCTACGCCGCGTCAGGCACGCCGCCAGGCCGAGCACAGCCGGAGCCAGCAGCCCCAGGTGCCCCTCAACCAGCGCCGCCTGGATCACCTCCCACGTCGCCTGCCACTCCCAGGGCTTGGCCTCCCGCGCTTCCCCCACCGTCTCGACAATCAGCCGCAGAGCGAGCGGAGCCTGGACCGGCGCGAAGACCAGCGCGACGACGGCGAGGACCGCCCCGCCCCAGGCCAGTGTCGCCACGAGCGCCTGCCGCCGGTCACGCTGCGCCGTCAGTAGGGCGAGGAGGACGACCGGCGCCAGCGGCGCCGTCACGAGCTTGACCATCAGGCTCGCGCCAAAGACCAGTCCCGACAGCGCCGCCAGCCTGGGGGAGACGCGCGGGCGGAGGGCGAGGAAGAGGGCGATGGCGGCCAGGCTGTTGGCCGGGCCGTCGGGCATGATGGCGCGCCCGTACCAATTGAACAACGGCGCAAGGGCCAGGAACAGCGCGGCAGCGACGCCCGCCCAGCGCCCGGCCGCGCTCCAGGCGATGCCGCCGACGGCGAGCAGCCCGGCGACGGCCACGAGCACGGCCAGGATGCGTGGTGGCGTGATGGATTCGCCCCACACACGGAACAGGCCCAGCAGCGTCCAGACGATGAGCGGCGGGTGGTCGCTCCAGATGGCGCTGTACATCGGGTAGCCCTGGCGGGCCAGCCGCGCCCACATGAGGTAGGGGCCTTCGTCGGTCCCGAACTCGAACACGTCCAGGCGGCCGAGCATCCAGACCCCACACGCCAGCCCGACGAGGAGCAGCGGCGCGGCGGCCAGGAGACGCGGGCCGAGACGGACGCGGGGCCGCGCCGCCGTCATGGCGTCAGGAGCCACGCGTCTCGATCTCCGCTTCCACCGGCGGGCCGGTCATGGCGTCGAGAGGGAGAGCGGCCGGCGCGGCCGGCGCCCGCTCGGCAGGGAAGGGGTCACGATCCTGGAGCTTGGCGTGGGCATAGCGGGCCAGGACGCGGAGGGTAGCGATGGTGGGCGCGGCCAGGAAGATGCCCAGGATACCGACCAGGTTCGCGCCGACGAGGACCCCGACAAGGGTGACGACGGGGTGGAGGTTGACACTGCCGCCGATGATGCGCGGCACAAAGTAGTGGTTCTCGACCTGCTGGATGAGGGTGTAGGCCAGAGCCACAATGATTGCGAACCAGATGTGGTTGATGTCGAAGCGCGAGGAGCCAGAGACGAGGGCCAGGATGATGGCCGGAATGGAGGACAGCACCGGCCCGATATTGGGGATGATTTCGAGGATACCGGCGATGAGGCCCAGCCAGAAGGCGAAGCGCACGCCGAGCAGCGCCATGGCCAGGCCGGTGACGATGCCAATGGCCGTGCACAGGATGAGCTGGCCGCGGAAGAAACCCGCCCACACCTGGTTGACCTCGTGGGTCAGGTTCTTGGCGTCGCTCTCGTAGCCCGTTGGGACGAGCGTCCATAGGTAGGCCTGGACGCGCGGCGCAGTGATGACCAGGTAGAACGAGGCGACCAGGACAAACACCGTGTCGATGAGGCGCGAGGCGAAGCCGGCCGTGAGGCGTCCCAACGCCCCCAGTCCCGCCCCACCCGCCTGTCGGGCCAGGTCGCCGAAGCGGGTCAGCGGCTCCTGGAGCGCGTTCGCCAGATTCGGCCCAATCTCGAAGGCCCGAATCTCACTCAGACGGCCCGTCAACTCGACCAGCAACGCTTGCAAGGCCGGTGGATCAGGGATGGCCTGGGTGACGCGCCCGACGAGGTTGGGGACAAAGAAGAAGGGGATGAGCAGCAAGCCCAGCAGCGACAGGTAGATCAGGCCGCCGGCGAGCGCGCGCGGCATACGCCCGCGTGCGCTCAGCGCATCGACGAGCGGCTTGACCAGATAGGCCAGGATGACGGCGAGGACGACGGGCGGAATCTGCTCGCGGGCGATATACAGCCCCAGGCCGATGAGAATGGCCGCTGCTGTAATGACCCACCGCTTTGTCGATGCCGCCCACTTCGGACTCACGCGCGCCTCCATTTCTGGGGCGCATTATAGCACGACCCCTGACGATAGACGAAGTCAGCCCAGGTGCGCCGCGTCGTTGACGCACACCAGCAGCGGGCCGTCGGGCGCGTACTCGACGATGTTGAGGCTGGTGTTGGCGATGTGCAGCCGCGTGACATTGTCGTCCGGCAGGCCCAGCACGTCGGCGCTCGCGCAGCGCACCACCACGTCGTGGGTTACGATAGCGACGGTCTGCCCAGGGTGCGACTGGGCGATGCGCTCCAGGGCGATGAGGCTGCGCCGCTTGCAGTCGTAGTAGTGCTCGCCTTCCGGCATCTGGACGCGGGCCGGGCGGGTCCGCCACAGGTCGAGCAGGCGGCCAAAGTTCTGCGCCACCTCGGCCTCGGTCAGGCCCTCCCATGCCCCGTGGTCAATCTCGGCCAGGTCGGGGTCGATGTGGATGGGCAGGTTGTGCGGGCCGGCGATGGCCTCGGCGGTCTGGACCGCGCGGCGCAAGGGGCTGGCGTAGACGGCGTCGAGCCTGACCGTCCGCAACCGCTGGCCAACAGCCCGCGCCTGCCGCAGACCCAATTCGCTGAGCTCGATGTCCTGCTGACCCTGAATCCGTCCAATCTGGTTCCAGAGACTCTGGCCGTGGCGGATGATAATTAACCGGGTATTCGGTGTCTGCTCCGTGGTAAAGCCAAGCATAGGACTCCTATGACGTGAAACTTGGGACACCTGTAGCGCCGACTTGAGTCGGCTGCCGACTCAAGTCGGCGCTACAGGGCAGTCAAAGGCATCACGTTTTAGATCTGCACCAACCTCACATCGTACACCAGCCCCGACTGTTCGAGGCGCTCCAGGACGGCGGCGGGCAGCGGGTCGTCCAGGCCGAGGACCATGATGGCCTGGCCGCGCGGGTGGTCACGCCCGACCTGCATGAAAGCGATGTTGACGTTGGCCTGGCCGAGCAGCGTGCCGACCGCGCCGATGACGCCGGGCTGGTCGGTGTTGTGGCTGACCAACAGGTAGCCCGCCAGACCGATATCCACGCTATAGTCGTCGATACGCACCAACTGCGGGCCGCCCCGCGCGATGGTCCCCGCCACCACCATGCGCCCCTCGTCCGTCGTCGCCTCGAGGGTGACGAGCGACGTAAACTGCTTGACGTGGCGCGTCTTCTCCTCGATGATGTCCAGCGCCCGCCGCCGCGCGACCAGCAGCGCGTTGACCTGGTTGATGCGCTCCTCCGAGAGGCCGGACAGCAGGCCGCGAATGGCGGCCACCTTGAGCGGCGTCGTGTCGTAGTCGGCCAACTCACCGCTGTAGATGAGGCGCACACTCGACAGCCGGCCGCGCGCAATCTGGCGGTAGAAGCGCGCCAGCCGCTCCGTCAGGTCCAGGTACGGGACGAGGAACTCGAGCGTCTCCGGCGCGACCAGCGGCGCGTTAACGGCGTGCTCGGCAGGGCGACCCGCCAGGACGGCCACAATCTGCTCGGCCACGTCGCGCGCCACACCCATCTGCGCCTCAACCGTCGACGCGCCCAGGTGTGGCGTGACGATGATTCTGGGGTGGCTGCGGAAGGGGTGGTCGGCGGGCAGCGGCTCCTGGTCGAACACGTCGAGCGCAGCGCCCGCCAGCTTGCCCGAGTCGAGGGCGTCCAGCAGCGCCCGCTCGTTGACCAGGCCGCCCCGCGCCACGTTGATGACGCGCGCGCCGTCCTTCATCAGGGCGATGGACTGCGGGCCGATGAGGCCGCGCGTCTGGGCGTTGAGGACCGTGTGCAGCGTCACGAAGTCCGACTCGCGCAGCAGGTCGGGCAAGTCGACCAGGGTCACGCCCAGCCGCTCGGCGATGTCGGCGGAGACGAAGGGGTCGTAGGCCAGAACGCGCATCTGGAAGCCGTCGGCGCGGCGCGCCACCTCCTGCCCGATGCGCCCCAGCCCGACGATGCCCAACGTCTTGTCGCGCACCTCGACGCCCATGAACTTCGCGCGGTCCCAGCCGCCTGCGCGCAGCCGCTCGTCGGCCTGGGGGATGTGACGCGCCAACGCCAGCATCATCGCCAGAGTGTGCTCGGCGGCGGCGATGGTGTTGGCCGTCGGCGCGTTGACGACGACGATGCCACGCCGCGTGGCCGTGTCGAGGTCGATGTTGTCGATGCCGACGCCTGCCCGCCCGACGACCTTGAGCCGCTCGCCCGCCTCCAACACCTTCGCCGTGACCTGGGTCTCACTGCGCACGACAAGCGCGTCGTAGGCGGGGATGATGGCGGCGAGTTCGGCCTCGCTCAGCTTCAGGCGGACGTCCACCTCGGCGTGCTCGCGTAGCAGCGCCACACCCTCGGCGTCGATAGGGTCGGCAACCAGCACACGGTTCAGCGTCGTGACGGTATCATCCAATACGTCCAAAGGATGGTTAAGCATAAACGTCTCGTGTTATGCCTGGACGGCCAGCGCCGCCAGTTCGGTCTTGAGCGCGGCCAGCGTGGCGTCGATGTCCTCGTCGGTCACGTAGCCCAGGTGGCCGATGCGGAACACCTTACCGTCCAGCGCCCCCTGCGCGCCGGCCAGGACGACGTTGTGGTTCTTCTTGACCAGCTTGCGCAAGTCGTTAGCGTTCATGCCTTCCGGCGGCAGAACGGACGTAACCGTGTTGGAGGCGTAGCGCGGGTCAGCAAACAGCTTGAGGCCCATCGCCTGCACACCCTGGCGCGTCTTGTCGGCCAGGCGCTGGTGGCGGGCCAGGGTGTTCTCCAGCCCCTCAGCCTGGAGCAGGCGCATGCCTTCCTGGATGGCGTAGAAGACCGACACGGCGGGCGTCCACGGCGTCGAGCCGTCGCCCTGCGCCTTCTTGTGTTTCTTGAGGTCAAAGTAGAAGCGCGGCATCTTCGCCTTCTCGTAGGCGGCCCACGCCGCCTGGCTCATGGCGATGAAAGCAACGCCCGGCGGGGCCATCCAGCCCTTCTGCGAGCCGGTCACGACCACGTCCAGCCCCCACTCGTCGGTACGCATCTCGATGCAGCCCGCCGAGCTGATGGCGTCCACCACCAGGAGCTTGCCCGCGCCCTTGACCACAGCCGCGATGTCCTTGAGGGGGTTCGTGACGCCGGTCGAGGTGTCGTTGTGCGTCACCAGAACCGTGGTCACGTCGGGGTTGGCCTTGAGCGCGGCGGCGATGTCATCCGGGTCAGCCGCCTTACCCCACGTGTAGTCGAGGGGGACAATGTCCGCGCCAAAGGTCTGGGCGATGGTGCGCAGGCGCTCGCCAAAATAGCCAATCGACACCGACAGGACGCGCTCGCCCGGCGACAGGGTGTTTACCACTGCCGCTTCGAGACCGCCGGTGCCGGAAGCCGTCAGCAGCAGCACGTCCTGCTCAGTCAGCAAGAACTTCTTGAGGCCGTCGACAATCTCGGCCTGGATGGCGGCGAACTCCGGCCCGCGATGGTTGATCATGTCACGGGTCTGCGCCTCTCGCACACTCGGCGGGAGGGGCGTCGGGCCGGGAATGCGAAGGTTCACGTCACTCATCGAATCCTCCTGGAACATTGATAGCCACCCACTGCAGCGGGCAGCGCTTACACAAGATTCAACGTTGCGGCGACCCCGTAGAAACGGGACAACTGGGCCACTTCTGTCTCTAGCGCCTCGTAGACGGCGTCGGAGAGCGCCTGGAAGGGGTCCACGGTGATGACCACCTTCCCGCGCTGCCGTTGCGCCTGCCAGGCGCCCTGGACTTGCCCATCCACGAGCAAGGCCGGGCGCAGGATGCCGCCGCCCGGATGGACTCGCCGGGCGAACTCCGGGGCGAGGGCCAGTGAGCGGTCGCGGTAGCCGAGCAAGTAGGTGTCGAACGCGGGCGCCAGGCGCACCGAGGGCAGGGCATGGTCCATCTGGTCGAGCCACGCCGCCTGGTCGGCCAACAGCCATAGCTCCCTGTCCGCGCCGCGTACCACCACCAACTCGGCAGTCAGTTCCCTCCACGCCGCCCGCGCCCGACCAGCGGATAGGCCCGACCAGGCGGCGAAGTCTTCGGGGCCAGCCGGGGCGTAGGCCGCCAGGTAGCGGCGGGCCAACTCGCTGTCTGCCCCTGGCCGCGCCTGAACGGTGTCTGGCCCCACCCAATCCTCCAGCAGGACATACGTCGGTTTCGCGCCCCGCGGCGCGCCTTCACAGATCAGGCCGCTGAGGGCGGCGTAGCCAAGGAGGTGCGGCACGGCTTGACCCTCCAGGTGAAGATCGTACTCGGTCAGCCGCGCCACCAACTCGGCCCGCGTCAGGGGCCCACTCTCGGCCAAAATGCGATGCAGCGCCCGCAGCCCCGTCTGACAGACGGCCTCGTCCAGCCCCAGTTGCGCCCGACGAGTGCGATTGGCGGCCAGGAACACCGGCCCGAAGAGCGCCAGGAGCCAGCCGATATCCTCCGCCGCCACCAGATGCAGCGTCCCGCGCATCAGCCACGTCCGCACCAGGCGGCGCTCCTGGCCCTGCGCCCGCTCTACCTGGCCTTCGGTCATGGCTGTACTCCGTACTCCCAGCGACCACGCGGCCGCCTTCGTATCCTGCGCCTGGACACCCACCACATCCCGCGCGACCTGCGCTGGCGCCGCCGTCCCACGACGCGGCGCGAGGCATTGCGCTCGTAGGCGTAGCCGCCGCACTTGCTGTGGAGAAAGGGTAAAGACCATCTGGCGTTCAATGCACAACGGAGCGACATTTGTCATGTCGCTCCGTTGCGTCAGGTGAGTTGGTGTATCGATTATTCGCGGTTGCCACCGCCGCGCCGCTCGCCGCTGCCGACGCCGAAGCCGCCGGGTCGGCGCTCGCCGCCGCCACGAGAGCCACCTCGGTCGCCGCCGCGATCACCGCCGCGATCGCCGCCTCGGTCCCCACCACGCGGCCCGCCGTCACCGCCGCGGGGGCCACCACTGCGCGGGGTGCGGCTCTTCTGGTCGCGCTCGCGGGCCTCTTCGGGGCTTAGCCCTTCGAGGACCGCCACGCGGGACAGGCGGACTTTGCCGTCGTTGTCCACGTCGATGACCATGACCATGATCTCGTCGCCCACCTTGACTACGTCCTCAACCTTGTTGACGCGGGTCGGGGCGAGCTGCGAGATGTGGACCAGGCCGTCCTTCTTGGGCAGGATTTCGACAAAGGCGCCGAAGTCGGTGACGCGGACGACCTTGCCCGTGTAGATCTTGCCGATCTCCGGGTCTTCGACCAGGCCGCGAATGCGGGCGATGGCCTTCTCGGCCGACGGGCCGTCGGCTGAGGCGACGAACACCGTACCGTCGTCCTCGACGTCGATCTGGGCGCCCGTCTCCTCGATGATGGCGCGGATGGTCTTGCCGCCGGGGCCAATAAGCATCCCGATCTTCTCAGGGTCGATCTGGATGGTCGTGATGCGGGGCGCGTAGGGCGACATGTTCGGCCGCGGCTCGCTGATGACCTCGCGCATCTTGCCCAGGATGAACAGGCGGCCGTCGCGCGCCTGGGCCAGGCCATCCTGGAGAATCTGCATCGTCAGGCCCTTGATCTTGATGTCCAACTGCAGGGCCGTGATGCCCGCCTCCGTCCCGGCGACCTTGAAGTCCATGTCGCCCAGGTGGTCTTCCATACCCATGATGTCGGTGAGCACCTGGTAGCGCCCCGACGCCGGGTTGAGGACCAGGCCCATCGCCACCCCCGCCACCATCGCCTTGATGGGCACGCCCGCGTCGAGCAGGCCCAGGGTGCTGCCGCACACGCTCGCCATCGAGGTCGAGCCGTTGGAGGACAGTACCTCGGACACCACGCGGATGGTGTACGGGAAGTCGGCCTCCGGCGGGATGACCGCGCGCAGCGCGCCCTCGGCCAGCGCGCCGTGGCCGATCTCGCGGCGCTTGGGGCCGCGCATGGGCCACGTCTCGCCCGTGCTGAAGGGCGGGAAGTTGTAGTGGTGCATGTAGCGCTTGGTCTCATCCGCGCCGAGGCCGTCGAGGGTCTGCTCCTCGCGCGGCGTGCCGAGCGTCACCAGTGACAGCACCTGGGTCTCACCGCGCGTGAACAGGCCGGAGCCGTGGGCGCGGGGCGATAGACCGACCTCGCACCAGATAGGGCGAATGTCCTTCGGGCCGCGCCCGTCGGGGCGAACCCCGGCCAGGATGCGCTCGCGGACCTGGGACTTGAGCTGCTCGTCGAAGACGGCCAGCGTCTCCTTGCGCTCCGCCTGGTCGTCCATGTCGACAATCAGACCCTCGCGCAACTCGTCGATGGCCTCGTTGCGCTCTTCCTTACTCTCGGCGGTCTGGAACACGTTCTGTAGGCGGTTGCCCAACGAGGCGGCCACGCGCTCACGCGTCGCGGCGCTGATGTCGAACGTCTTGTACTCGCGCTTGGGCTTGCCGATCTCGGCCTGCATCCGCTTCTGCAACTGAATGACCGGCTGCATCGCCTGGTGCCCGGCCTCGATGGCGCGAATCATCGTCGCCTCGTCCAGTTCGTGGGCATTGGCCTCAATCATCAGCACGGCGTCTTCCGTCGCGGCCAGGCGCAGGTCGAGCGTGCTCTTCTCCTGCTCGCTGGCCGTCGGGTTGAAGACGAACTCGCCATCGACCATGCCGACGCGGATGCCCGCCACCGGTCCCTGGAAGGGGACGTCCGAGATGGTGAGCGCGGCGCTGGCGCCGATAATCGAGGGGATATCAAGCGGGTTCTCGCGGTCGGCCGACAGCGAGGTGATGATGATCTGGACGTCGTTGCGGTAGCCCTTGGGGAACAAGGGCCGCAGCGGGCGGTCCACCAGGCGGCTGAGGAGGATCGCCCCCTCGGTGGGCCGGCCCTCGCGGCGGAAGAAGCTGCCGGGAATCTTGCCCGCCGCGTACAGCCGCTCTTCATAGTCCACGGTCAAGGGGAAGAAGTCGATGCCCTCGCGGGGTTCTTTTGACCCCGTCGCCGTGACGAGGACGACCGTCTCGCCTACAGTCACGGTAACGGCGCCGCCCGCCTGCCCGGCGAGCTTGCCGGTGGCGACGCGGATGGTCTTGCCGCCGACCTCGGCGGTGTAGATGCGCTCACCGTGTGTCCCATTGGCCTCAGCCGTTGGGGCGCTGGTTGTCTGATCCATGAGATCCTTTCCTCCAACTCAGGTTACAGGTTGAAAGTTGAAGGTTGCAAGTTCCGCCGCCTGACGGCCCAGTGGTCGGGGGTGGCGTGCGCCTTCCGGCTTTCAACTGTTGCGTACTGTGGAGGTCAGGAGCTGGGGGCTGAGTCGAAGCAGGCGTGGCTTCGGCCCACTCTCCAAGTCCTGCCCCTCCACATGACAATAGTGAAATTGTAGCGGTCTGGGCTACGTTGAGCAAGAATTCGACCGGGAATTCGCTCTGGGGCGCCGAGCGGGGGCGCGTGGCTCTCTCTAAAGCAAAACGAGTAGACCGGCGACAGGACAGCCGACTACTCGCTTACTCAACATCCCTGGGACACCCTGCTTACTTCCGCAGACCCAGCCGCAGCAGAACCTCGCGATAACGGTTGTTATCTTTCTTGCTCAGATAGGCAAGGTGGCGGCGGCGCTGACCGACGAGCTTGAGCAGACCACGGCGCGAGGCGTGATCGTGCTTGTGCGTCTTCAAGTGCTCGACCAGCTGGTTGATACGCGTCGTGAGCAGCGCGACCTGAACCTCGGGCGAGCCGGTGTCGGAATCGTGCAGGTGATACTCCTGGATGATGGCGTCTTTCTCATTCTTACTAAGCGACACCCAAGCCTCCTTCAAGACCTTCGACTGACAGGCGCGACGCGCCTTTTATCGCTGGGGAGGAATTATATCACCCTTTGTTTGGAGGTGCAAACTTTGACGCCCGTGGTTAATGGTACAGCGCTGTAGTAACCACGGCTGTAGTAATTCGCTGCCTCAGCGGCTGCCCATCCCCGCCCGCTTCGACGCCAGGTCCAGCACCCGCCGCGCGGCGGTGTCGTCGGTCACGAGAACATTCACGTACCCGCCCAATAGCGCCCCAAGAATTGCCTCGCCTTTCTGGGCATCGCCGGCGACCCCTATCACATTCTCCACCTCGTGGAGCGCGGTCAGGCTCAGCCCCACCACGCGTCGGTTGACACTGATCTCGAGATATGCCCCATCGACGGTGTAGTGCTGCCCACAGACCAGACCGATACCGCCGGCGGCCTGGATTTCCGCCAACTCGGCATCGGTCACGTACCCGAGACGGTACGGATTGTAGAGGGAAGGCGTGGTCGTCCCGATGCCGACCAGGGCGATCCGCGCTTGCTCGCCCCGCTCCAGTGTCTCACGAATGGAACGCTCCTGCATCAGCGCGTCGTGGGCTGCCTCGCTTGCTGTGATGAGAGGCGCGTGCAGATACCAGCATCGGCAGCCCAAGGCGTTGGCCAGCATCGGAGCGAGCAGCGGCCCGACGACCGACGAGCGCTCCGTGCCTGTACCGCCGACTAACTGGATAACCTCAACATCCGGGTAGTTGACCGGCCGCAAGGCCCGCACGAGTGCGTGCAACCCTGTGCCCCACGAGATGCCCACCCCGTCTTGAGGCTGCAAGATGCTCGAGAAGTACTGCGCGCCGAGTACCCCTAGCCCGACCAGCATGTCCTGGTAAGACTTGTTCCCCCGCACCAGAACACGCGCCGCCTTCAGCCCAAACATCGCCATGAGCGCGCGTTCCAGATCGGGCGCGGTGCGCCAGGGGTAGTGGACGATGATTTCGACGATGCCCCTGTCACGAGCCTCGGTGAGCAGCCGTGAGACGGCTGAGCGCGTGACACCCATCTCGTCGGCGATCTCTTGCTGCGTCTTGTTCTGATCGTAGTAGCGAGTCGCAATCTCTGCCAGATACGCCGCCCGCGCTCCGTCTCTGTCCATATTAACCGCCCCCATTTCACATATGTGATGGAATAGTGCAAATGTGAAATTGCGTCTTGACAAACAAGTGATTGAGTGATATAGTGTATCACAGATGTGCGTAATCCTCAACTTTGTGCAGTACCCCGGTGGGAGGACTATCGACGAAGTGCAACTGAGAGCGCAGCAACTGGCGCTCGTACTCTTCCTCTCGTACGCCAGGACAAGGCTGGTCTTGGCTCTTCATCCGATGCAGGATGCGAGGTCTACCATGAAAGCTCTCCGCTACGCCGTTCACCCGGGCATCATCGGTGTGCTGGCCTTCATCATGATGGTCATCGAGCCGCTGGTCGCCCCCTTCCTCATCTCCTGGGTCGCCTTCCAAACGTGGGCTATGTACTTCCTGGCGGGTAGTACTGTCGAGCGCGGTGTCAAGGCATTCGCCTGTTACTTCGCGGGGATGATCGCCGCAGCGGCCATTATCATCGCCAGCGGCGCCCTGACACCTGGCCTCGGCTCGATGGCCCTGCCCCTGACGGTGGGCGTGGTGGCATTTCTCGTGATCTGGTTCGAGAAAGTCGCCGCGCTGGATTTCATCCCCGCCTGGTTCGTGGGCGCGGGTGCGTACTTCGCGTACATGAACATCCAAAAGTTTGCCGCCCCTCACTCGCAAGCCTTCATTATCCTCACCATCTCGTGCGCCATCGGGCTGCTCTGGGGCTTCTTCACCGTGTTCCTGCGCGGTCGCTATCAGGCCTGGCTTGACCACCACCCGCAGACGCTCAGCCCGCGGCCGGTCCACTAAGGCCTGACAATTGAAAAGGAGCGTTCGACCATGCTGACCCGTTCCGAAACCGAAATCGCCATTCTTGCCCAGTTCACCGCCAAGCCTGGTCAGGCGGAGGCGTTGCGCGCCGCCATCTATGATGTGATGGGCAAGACGCTGGCCGAGCCTGGCTGCCGCCGCTTTGTCCTGTACCAGAGCGTTGACGACCCGAATCTGCTGAGTGTCATCGAGAAGTTCGCCAGCCAGGCCGACTTCGACGCGCACCTGGGCACGCCGTACATCAAGAACCTGCTCGACAAGGTCGTACCCGAACTCGTCGCCGTCCAAAACATCACCTTCCACAAGGAAGTGCTGGCCCCGGAGTTCGCGTACGCCTAGGCAGCCCAGTCGCCCCTGAATGTTGTGAGACCGCGAATCTGGAAAGGAAACCCGAATCATGGCCATGAAGAAATTCATTAACAATCCGGACACCATCGTCGCCGAACTGCTCGAAGGCTATGCGCTCGCTTACCCCGACAAGATTCACCTGACCGAGAACCACCTCGTCGTGCGGGCCACGCCCAAGGAGCCAGGCAAGGTCGGCATTGTCACCCTGGGTGGCAGCGGTCACGAGCCGGCCCTGAGCGGTTGGGTGGGCTACGGCCTGCTCGATGTGAGCGTGCCGGGCGAGATCTTCTCCGCGCCGAGCGCGCCGCGCTGCCTGGAGGCACTGAAGCTGGCGGACTACGGAGCGGGCACGCTGTTCGTCGTCCTGAACCACGCGGGCGACATGATGGCGGCTAACATCACGATGCAGATGGCCAAGAAGGAAGGCCTGAACGTCGTCAAGGTGGTGACCCAGGAGGACATCTCGAATGCGCCGCGCAGCGACGCCGACAATCGCCGCGGCCTGATGGGCTGCCTGCCGGTGTACAAGGTGGCCGGGGCGGCGGCCGAGGAAGGCCGTCCGCTGAAGGAAGTCGCCGCCATTGCCCAGCGGCTGGCCGACAACATGGCGACGCTGGCCGTGGCCGTGGCTCCGGCCACGCACCCCGTCACGGGCCAGCCCTTCTTCGCCCTGCCCGACGACGAAATGGAAGTCGGCATGGGCCAGCATGGCGAGGCCGGCTCGGGCCGCATGAAGATGAAGAGCGCCGACGAGACGGCCGAATTGATGATCAATACGCTGCTCAAGGATCTGAGTGTGCAGCCCGGCGAGGAACTGCTGGTAATGCTCAACGGCACAGGCGCCACGACGCTGATGGAGCTATTCATCATCTTCCGCCGCATCACCCAGGTTCTGGCCGAGAAGAAGATCAAGCTGGTGCGCAGCAAGGTCGGGGAGTTCCTCACCGTTCAGGAGCAAGCGGGCTTCCAGATGTTTGTCGCCCGTATGGATCCAGAACTGGTTCGCCTGTGGGATGCGCCGTGCGATTCGCCCTACTTCACCGTCGCCCCGCCCAAGGTCGAGGAGCCGTTTGTTCCCATGGTGGGCGAGATCAGCGCGAGGAGGTAGATTATGACAACGACGGTCGGCTGTGACGAGTTCAAGCCCATGATGGCTGGGGCGGTCGCAGCGATCAAGGCCAACCACGAGCGCCTCTCCACGCTGGACTCCGCCGTCGGCGACGGGGATCACGGCGTAACGATGTTGAGGGCCGCCGCCCACGCCGAAGACGCCATCACCCAGGCCGCCAGCGCCGACCTCAAGAGCCTCGTCTTCGACATTGGCTGGGCGCTGCTCAACCTGGACGGCGGCGCGACGGGCCCTCTGCTCGGCTCGCTGTTCATGGGCATGTCCGAGGGCATTACCACCGACCCACTCGACGGCCCTGGGCTGGCCTCCATGTTCGAGGCCGGTCTAGTGGCCGTGCGTCAGCAAACCAAGGCTCAGGTGGGCGACAAGACGATGATGGATGCTCTCGTGCCGGCCGTCGAGGCGCTGCGGCGCACGGCGGACGAGGAGCGGTCCATCGAAGCCATGCTGAGCGCGGCGGCAGCGGCGGCCGAGGCGGGGGCGGTGGCGACGAAGGATATGGTGGCGCGATTTGGCCGCTCCCGCAACCTCGGCGAGCGGACGCTGGGAACCCCGGACCCGGGCGCGACGTCGATGGCCTTGCTGTTCCACGGCTTCTACGTCGGGCTGGCCCAGCCGGTTCCCGCTGCGCTGTAACGAAAGGAGGTGAGGGGATGGATTGGGGTCTCCAGAACCGCCTCTCACGCATACTGAGACCGCCCTACGGACGCACCGTGATGCTGGCGGTCGATCATGGCTACATCATGGGGCCGACAAGCGGCCTGGAGCAAATTGGCAAGGTCGTCGAGCCGCTGCTGCCCTACGCCGACTCGCTGATGCTGACGCGCGGCGCGCTGCGGCACGAGGTCTCGCCCCAAGTTGATATCCCGATCGTGCTGCGTGTGTCAGGCGGCACGAGCGTTCTCAATAAGGAATTGCTGCGGGAGGGCGTGGCGTGCTCGATGGAGGAAGCCATCCGCCTCAACGTGGCCGCCGTCGCCTTCTCCATCATGGTCGGCGCGGAGTTCGAGCGCGACACGCTGCTGGGCTTCACCCAGGTCGTCGACGAGGCCGAACGCTACGGCATCCCGACACTGGCCGTGACCGCCGTGGGGAAGGACATGGAGCGCGACGCGAAGTATCTCAGCCTGGCGACGCGTATCGCCGGTGAACTGGGCGCCCGCTTTGTCAAGACGTACTACTGCGAGAACTTCGAGACGGTGGTGAAGACATCGCCCGTGCCAGTGGTCATTGCGGGCGGTAAGAAGCAGCCAGAGGCCGAGGCGCTACAGATGGCTTACCAGGCCATCCGAGCCGGCGCCGCCGGGGTGGATATGGGCCGCAACATCTTCCAGTCAGACCATCCAATGGCGATGATTCAAGCCGTGCGGGCCATTGTGCACGACAACGCGACGCCGCAGGAAGCCTATGAGGTGTATCAGCAGGTGAAGGAGTTTGTCGCCGTGCCCGCGTAACAGTCGGGCATACACCGCGACAGCGCCGCCACCGGACGATGATCCGGTCGAGCCGCCGGCATAGCTACCGGCGGCTCGGTTGTTATGTTGGTTTATCGAGATCAATTGGTTCGGCCAGGAGCGTCGTGAGGAGGGTGACGCCGCCGTCCAGGTCGCGGCGGTCCACCATCTGCGTGGGCGTGTGGATGTAGCGGGCGGGGATGCTGAGCGTACCCACGGGCACGCCGGTGCGACTGGCTTGCATCGCGTAGGCGTCTGTCGTCCCGAAGTGGCCGATGTCCATCTGGTACGGAATGCCGGCCCGCTGCGCCGCCTCGACCAGCGCCCGCTTGACGCCCGCGTGGGCGACAACGCCCGCGTCCTTGACCCCGATGGCCGGCCCCGCGCCGAGTTGGACCGTCACCGGCTTGGCCTTGGGCGTATCACCGGCCGGGGTGACGTCGAGAGCGATGGCGAGGTCGGGTTCGAGACCAAATGCCACCCCCGCCGCGCCAGCGATACTTACCTCCTCCTGGACGGTGAACACGGCCAACACGGTATAGGGGCTGTCGCCCAATGCCCGCAGTGTCTCGACCAGCAAGGCAACGCCCGCGCGGTCGTCCATGTTGGGGCTGAGCAGGCGTTGACCGCCAGCGAGTGGCACGACGCGGTGGCGGAAGACGGCCACGTCACCCACCTGGACCGGGCAGTCGGCGCGGCTCGTCGCGCCAACGTCGAGGAAGATGGCCTGGAGATCGGGCTTGTCGTTGGGCAACGGCCGCCCTTCCGCGCCAAACGTGCCTTCAACGCCGTTGGCGAACTGCACCCGCGCGCCGAGCAGGGTGTTGGGGTTGACATAGCCCAGGGAGGCGAAGCGGGCGAAGCCGTTGTCGTCGATGTGGCTGACGATGATGCCGATCTCATCCATGTGCGCCGCGAGCAGGACACGCTGGCCGTGACTCTGCGCGCCACGTGGTCCGCGCACGGCGATGAGGTTGCCGAGGGCGTCGACGCGCACCTCGTCCACCAGGTCCGCGATCTCCGCGCGGATGACCTCGCGGACCGGCCCTTCGTAGCCCGACACGCCAAATGCGTTGCAAATCCGTTCCAGTAAAGGAAGCATAGAACCTATAAACCTCGCGCTGGGACTCACAGTGGAAGATTAATCGGCGGCGTCGCTCAAAACTGGGGTACCTGTGTGAACGAGGCGAGCCAGTTCGTGGCAGACAAATGCGATTACCGCCATCGCCGCAAAAGCGACGGGCATCGTTTCCAAACCGAAGTTCTTGCCGATGGTGCCAATCAGGCCGGGGAGAATGGCCGAGCCGACGCCAACGAAGCTCATTTGCAGGCTGACCCCGTTTTCGGCATGTTCCACTCCGACACGCTGTGGGGTGGTCGTCATCAACATCGGGAAGATGGGCGCTTCGGCGAAGCCGGTGATAATCAGGCCGAGTGACCCAATGATGGGTAGGGCGTTCCAAGCGAACATGAACGCCCCAATAACGACGGCCAGCAGACACCAGCGGAGCAACAGGGTGGAATCAAAGCGATTGGCGATAAAGCCAAAAAAGATGCGTCCCCCGGTAAACACGCCCCAATAGATGCTAACCCACGGACCGGCGTCTTCTGGCGCGATGCCGCGCGACTGAGTGAACAACGTGTATGCCCACTGGCCAATGCCGATCTCCAGGCCGACATAGGCTAGAAAGGTGATCATGCTGAACCATAGCACCGGTAGGCGCAGCGATTGACTAAAGCTGGCGCGGCGCACCGGTTGGTTCTCCGCGCTCTGAAAGCCTTCATTACGCCACAAGTGGCGGGTTACGATAAGTAGGGCCAGGATGATGATCAGGACGCCGCCGGTAATCGCATAGCCCATCTGCCACTTGAGGTTCAGCGCGCAGTAGGTCATGATGAGCGGGCCGAGGGTAATCCCGACGCCAAAGCTGGCGTGCAGCCAGTTCATGGCGCGCGCGGAGTGATAGGCGGTCAGGTACATGTTAAGCCCGGCATCGACAACGCCGCTGCCAAAACCGGAAACTAGCCCGAACACGACGACCAGGACCCAGGTGGAAGAGAGGGAGATGCCAAACAGACACAGCATCATGACCAGCATGCCGCCCACCAGGCTCATGCCGCTGCCAAAACGGGCCATGATGCGGCCGATGAGGAAGCTGGCCAGGGTGTAGGTGATGGTTTGCACCACCAGCAGCGCATTGACGGCATCCAGCGCCAGGTTGAAGTCCTGCTGCATGAAAGGCCAGGCGACGCCGAGCAGTCCGGCTGACAAGCCCAGGCCGACAAAGGCCAGAAAGCCGACAAGAATGGTCGTCGCTTCAGCGTTTTTCGATTTCATAATCATTGTTCCGAACGTAAGCTCATCTCAACCGCTACCGCCGCTGGTAGGGAACGATGACAGAGCGCAGCATAGGAAAGTGCTTACGATTGAGCGATACCAGATCGATGAAGGTTGTCAGCTTATTACGCTCTGCGCCATCTCGCACTCCGGCTCCGCGTCACAACCGCGACAGGGTTGCTCTTAGCACCCGCACGGCGTTTTCCAAATCGTCGGGGTGGGCGAGGGAGACGGGCAGGTGGGGGTAGCGCAGCGGGATGCCGAGCAAGGCGGCGGGGACGCCGGCCTGCGCCACCTGGACGGCCCGCGTGTCGCTGCGCCCCTCGCGCGCGGCCAGGGTTTGCAGCGGGAGGCCCGCGGCCCGGGCGGCGTCGCGCAGATGCGCTGTCACGGCCGGGCTGGTCACCATCCCCTGGTCACTCAGGACGAGGACCGGCCCCGCGCCCAGGCGCACGTCGGGCGGCGGCGCGTCCTCGTCGGGGATCTCATCCACCGCCACGCCGTCCACGATGAAGGCCACGTCGGGCCGGACGGCGTAGGCAGCGACACGCGCCCCGCGCGCCCCGACGCCCTCCTGGACGGTGAACACGGCGTGGACATCGCAGGGATAGTCGCCGTCGAGGAGGGCGGCAATGACGGCGACGCCCGCGCGGTTGTCGAGGGCCTTGCCCTTGAGCAGGTCGCCGACGCGGCCAAAGCGCGTGGCGAACACGGCGTAGTCACCACGCTTGACGACGGCCTCCGCCGCCTCCTTGCTGTCTACGCCAATGTCGACCGCCAGGTCGTCCATAGTGGGGAGGGGCTTGCGGTCGTCAGGCGGCGTCAGGTGGACCGGCGTGACGCCGATGACGCCGGGGATGCGTTGGGCGCCGATGCTCAGGACCTGGCCGAGCAGCCCGCGCACGCCGGTCCGCCCGGCCGGCCGCACGCGCAGCAGGCCGTTGGCGTTGATCTGGGCGACCATCAGCCCCGCTTCGTCCATGTGGGCCGTGAGCAGGATACGGGGCGCTCCCGCTCGCCCGCCTCGCTTGACGGCGAAGAGGTTGCCCAGCACGTCGGTACGCAACTCGTCGACACGGTCACGCAAGTGGTCCCGCAGGATGTCGCGCACGGGGCCCTCGCCGCCGGCCGGTCCGGCGGCTTCTGAGAGATTGCTCAAGAGTTGGTGGTCGAGGGGCATCGAGTCAGTCCTGGTAGCGGGTAGGCAATCACACCTCAATTGTGTGCCGAGCCGGGTAGCAAGT
>CAZLBQ010000029.1:0-22317 GCA_964557745.1 uncultured Anaerolineales bacterium | reverse complement strand
CATCAGCGACGCGAAGGGCACTATCTGCGCTACCTTCCCCGGTCCCTGAGCCTGTGATCTGACCACCTGGTAGAGGCGAGGCCTGCCTCGCCCCTACCCTGCCCTCGGTCCCTGGGGTTCCCCCCAGGGACCGAGTTTTTGTGGCGGGCCGTATCGCTGGGGCGTTGGGAGCGTTTTAGTCTTACAGAGTGTAAGCCTTGGAAGGAGTAACAATCCCCCATGCCCACGCGATTGAGCCAGTGGTGCGACCGCCTGATCGAGGCCGGTTGGCTGGCTATTCTCTTACTAGTTCCCCTATTCTTCCAGACAACCACAGCCCGCGTGTTCGAGCCCGACAAGATGCTGCTGGTCCGCTCACTGGCCCTCCTGATGGGGACGGCCTGGCTGGTGCGCTGGCTCGATGGTCGGCTGGTAGGCGGGGCGCGCGCCGCGCACAAGACTCGGGAGGCGCGCCTCTGGCAGACCCCCGCACGCGCGCTGTTGGGGCCGGTGGCGCTGACCATTGTCGCAGCCATTGTGGCGACGGGCGCGTCGATTGCCCCGCGCATGAGCTGGCTGGGGTCGTACCAACGCGGCCAGGGCGTCCTCTCCCTGCTGGCCGCGTTGATCCTCTTCGCCCTGCTGCTGACCCAACTGCGCCGCCGCGACCAGGTGGACCGGCTGGTGACGGCCCTGCTGCTCGGCAGCGTACCCGCCGCCCTCTTCGCCATCACCCAGTGGCTGGGCGTGCAGCCGGGCGTCTGGACCGGCCTGTTTGGTGGCCGCGTTTTCGGCACGCTCGGTAATCCTATCTTCCTGGGCGGCTATCTCCTGCTCGTCATCCCCCTGACCCTGGCCCGCCTGACGCGGCCGGCGACGCCGGCCGCGCGCGGCTTGTACGGCGTCGCGCTGGCGACGCAGAGCATCGCTCTTGTTCTGACCCTGAGCCGCGGCCCGTGGTTGGGGCTAGCGGCGGGCCTGGTCTTCCTGGCCCTTGCCCTGGCAGCGGCCCAGGGACGGCGCAGCCTGGCGCTGGGCCTGGTCGGCGTGACGGTTGTCCTCGCTCTGGTCGTCGGCGCGCTGAACCTGCCGGCAGTGCGCGATAGCCTGGTCAACGCCCCGGCCCCGCTGCGCCGCGTCTCCCAACTGGCCGATTTTGGCGCCGGCTCGACGGGCGCAGTCCGCCTTAGCCTGTGGGATGCGGCGGCGCGGGTGATGGGCATCGAGCCGCTGCGTCTCCCCATTGGCTACGGCCCGGAGACGAACTGGATCACCTTGACGGCCAACGCCTCGTCCCAACTGCGCTACGAGGAAAGCCCCGATGTCACGCCCGACCGCTCGCACAATGAGGCCTTCGACCGCCTGATCGAGACAGGGCTGTTGGGCCTGGCCGCCTACCTCTGGCTGTGCGCAGCGGGCTTCTATGTCGTGCTGCGGCGGCTTGGCATCGGTGGGCAGCGCTCGCCCTGGCGGCGCTACGCGCTGCTGACCGCCGTCACGACGCTCGTCGGTGGCGGACTGCCGTGGCTGACCGGGCAGGTGGCATATATCGGCATCGGTTTGAGTCTTGGCCTCGTCGCTGGCCTGGGTCTGTTCCTCCTGATCGAGGCGCTGGCCGGGCGCGCCCAACCGCTGGCCGACAGCGAGGGACGCTGGCTGCTAGCCGCGCTACTGGCTGCGCTGGTCGGCCACTTCGTCGAGATCAGCGTCGGCCCCGATAACGCCGTCGGCCGCACCCTGTTCTGGGCCTTGCTCGGCGTGGCGGGTGCGCTGGCCGCGCGGCCCTGGCTCGTCGGCGTCGAGACCGTAGCCGAAGAAAGAGCCGTGCCTCGCCCGACGGCCCCCATGGCGCGCGAGAAGCAGCACGCCGTGGCCGCCCAGCCCGTGGCCGTCATGGTCGGGGGCGAGGATATGGCGCCGCCCGTCAAGCCGCCCGTCGGCCCGCCGCCGCGGGTGCCTACCCCAGCGGCCCGGCCCGCGTCGGTGGCGCCTGCCGTCCCCTACCTCGCCACGCCCCCCCTCGGCTACGCCGTACTGGTGGGCCTGATGCTCATCACGCTGGCCTACGCGCTGATGCCGCTGGACAACTTCGCCTGGGGCACGGGTGGCTACTCGATTGTCTGGTTCCTCGCCTTGAGTTGGCTGCTGGGCAGCGCCTTGGTGGCGACGGAAGGGCAACGGGAAGCGGCACAGGCCGGGCGCGCCACGGCGAGCGCCTGGCCCATCCCCGCGCTCGGCTTCGGCGCGCTCGTCCTGTTTGTCGCGTTGCGCCAGGTGACGACCCTGGCGGGCGGTGACGCCCTCGCCATGCTGTGGCTCTACTTGCTCCTGCTGGCCGTTGGCGTGGTCCTCCTGGGCATGGGCCTGCCGCGCCCGGCCGTGTCTCTGGCCTCGAGTTCGCCGGCGGGCTGGGCCGTCTTTGTGCCGCTGGCGGTCATCGCCCTGGCCGTGATCGTCGTCGTCAACATCCTGCCTATCCGCGCCGACATGTACCTGCGGGCGGCGCAAGCGTACGCCGAGGCGGGCGACGCGCAGACGTCGCTAAACCTGACAGTCCAGGCCTTCCAGTCTCAGATGGGCGAGCCGGTCTACGCGCAGCGCCTGGCCGAGACGCTGAGCACTTTGGCCCAGGCCAGCCCGACGGCGCAACAGCGCGACCAGGGCTTCGAGCAGGCCGTCCTGGCGGCCGAGTTGGCGGCAAACGCCGTCCCGGCCCACGGCGACTTCCGCTACAACGTCGGCCACGCCTACCTGCTATGGGCGCAAGCGACCCAGGACCAGACGCGCCGCAGCCAGTTGCTGGCGAAGGCGGCCCAGAGCTTCCAGCAGGCGACACAGCTCAACCCCAACGCGCCGGATAACTATAACGAGTGGGCGCTGGCCTCGATGCTGGCGAACCAGCCCGCCGAGGCGTCGCAGTCCCTGCTCCTCCAGGCGCTCCAGATCGACCCGCGCAACGCCCAGGCGTACTTCTTGTTGGGCCGTCTCTACCAGTCACAAAATAGCCTGGAGGCAGCGGAGCAGGCCTACCGCAATGGCATCCAGCTTGCGCCCAAGGCCCCCCAGGCTGTGACCGCCTACAGCGCCCTGGGCGACATCTACCAGAAGTCGAACCGTCTGCCCGAAGCCATCGCCATGACCCAGAAGGCGGTGGAACTGGCGCCCGACATCTGGGTCAATCACCTGAATCTCGCGCTGCTCTACCAGCGGACCAACCGCCTGGCCGACGCCATGAGCGAGGCGCAACTGGCCTACAACCTAGCCCCAGGCGACGCCAAACAGCGCGTCGTCGACATCATCAGCCAGCTCCAGCAAGGCGCACCGCGCTTGACCCCCTGATCTGCCTGACCTCCCTTGACGAAGGCCGGGCTGTGACGTGACCCAATCCGTCACCGCCTGGCCTTCAACGTGTTTTGCGACGTCTCCCGTAACAAAATCGCGTGCTCAACGTCCTCTTTTCTAGGGTTTTCCTTCCCTATTCCAACTGAATTGAGAAACAGCCGTGTCTCGATCCCCCCATATTCTCGCCGTGTGCGCCGCGTTCACGGGCGCGCTGCTGGCCCTGCTCCTGAGCGGCCTGCCCGGTGTGCAGGCCAACCCCTTCGACGTGACGCCCGCCACCCAGACACCCGTCGGTCCGACGGTGGCGGCCACCGGCCCGCTGCCGACGCGCGTCGTCATTGGCGGCACTGACCGCTTCATCTGGGTCAGCGCCGCCCCGCTAGGGCCGTACAAGGAGAACCAGGAGTTCCCCGACGGCACCACGACCATTTACGTCAATCTGTGGTACATTCCGGACATTGGCCCCATTGACTATCGCGTCGAGACGTACAATAACTTCGGCTCGCTGCAGACGCCGCGCATCGAGGGCCGTTGGCGACCCGAGGACGGCCTGATCTCCATCCCCTGGTCGCCGGCGACCGGCTCGATTCCGGCCGTCGCCAGCCCCTACACCACGCGGCTGAGCCTCAAGGTGGCCGGGACGTGGACGCGCATCCAGGAAGAGTCGTGGGAGATTGGCACGACGCTGCGCCTCGACAGCAGTGTCTACGTCGGCGCGCAGACGGCAGTCATCGAAGTCCTCGACCGCGCGGCCAACACCAGCCAGGGCCTGGACGAGGTAACCGTCACGGCGAAGAGCGGCCTGACGCCCGGCGGCGTCACCGTCCGCCTCCAGGAGACGACAGGCTCCAGCGGCCGCTTCCGCACCAAAGGCACCGGGGGCTACCCGCACCTGGCGTTCTGCACCTCGGACTGCGCCCCCGGCCAGTTACCCGTCAACAACCTTGGCGACCGCATCACGATCCAGTACACGACGGTGGGCGGGACGGCGCTCCAGGCCCAGGCCGATTGGCGCCCCGAAGGCAGCGGCGGCGGTACGCCGGGCGCGACAACGCCGGTCGGTCCGCCCACCGCCACGCCAACCCCAACACCGACGCTGCCCAGCGGGGCGGTGACGGTGGTGGTGACACCGGCGTCGACGACCCTCGCGCCGGGCGTGGTCGCCGCGCCCGTGGGCTACGTCACCGGCCCGCGTAACTCGGTCGTCTACCTCAGTGACCAGGCCACCGACATCTTCGTCGGCTACCGCGACATCGCCTCGCCGGTCTTCGTCGGCTTCGTCCAGTTCAACCCGACCTTGCCGCCCAACGCGCGGCTGGTCAATGCCGACCTGACGCTAATGGGTCGCACGAAGTTCTTGCTGTCGGACGGCGGCCAGTGGCACGTCGACCTGGTCGATATGGGATCGAAGGCCATCAACTACACGACGACATTCTCGGATGTGTTCGCGGCGGCGACACTGACGGAACTCTCGCCGACTCTGCAACGCGCCGACCTGGGCGACGGCACGCCCAACAAGTTCTTCTTTAGCGCGGCGGGGGTAGCGGCGGTGCAGGACTCGATCCAGGCCCAGGGCCGCGTCGTCTTCCGCATCTCCGGCCCGACGGAAGCCGCCTTCAGTGACAGCAACCTGTTCGGCTGGGCCGTTGGGACGGCCGGCACCCCGGCCACCATCCCCCAACTCAGGCTCAACTACGTCATCCAGGCCCCGACGCCAACGGCGACACGGACGGCGGCCCAGTCGGCGACGCCGACGGGGACCAGCCCGCCGCCCAGCACGGGGACGGCCACAGCGACCGCGCCGCCTGGCACGGCGACGCCGACTCGCACGCCCAGCGGCCCACTCACCATTCAGGGCGTGGTCCAGGATTGCGCGGGCACAGCGCTGGGCGGGGCGCGCGTCTCCATTGTCGGCACGGAGTACGCCGACGACACCAACTCCCAGGGCGGCTACATCCTTGGCCCGCTAACGGCGCTGTCGGAAGGAACCTATACCCTGCTGGCCGAGAAGGGGACGCTGAGCGCCGCCCGTGACGCCTATCTGCGCCCGACTGACGGCCAGATCACGGTAAACTTCACCGGGCTGTTCTGCCTGCGGCCCGCGCCAGCTGCAACGCTGACGGCTACGGCCACGGCTCCCAGCGTAGCGACGGCAACCACGACGGCGACCGAGCCGCCACCGACGGTCACCAGCACCCTGCCGCCCACGTCGACGCCAACGCGCACGGCCTCCGCCACGGCATCGCCCTCGCCCACCGTGACCCCGACCTTCACCGCGACGGCGACAGCGACGCCCACGTCCACACCAACCCTCGGCGTCGGAGTGAGTTTCGACAAGCCTTTCTATGTCGGGCTGGGCGACCTCGCGCGCGTATCGGTGTTTGACCTCCAGCGGGTCGAGGGGCCAGGGACGCCCGCGCTCACCGTCAACGTCCAGGTTTACAGCGAGATCAGCTTCCGGCGCATCCGCCTCAATCTGTACCGTGACCCGAACACCGTCGGGCGCTTCATCCCCGACGTGAGTTCAGTCATTGGTTTCTGCGACGAGTGCAACGAGACCGACACCACCAACTTGAAGCTCAAGGTCGTGCCGAACACGCGCCTCGTCGTCGAGTACACGGGCGCCGACGGCGTCCTATATCGCAGTGAGGCGCGCTGGTATGCCACCCCGCCGCCGACAGACACGCCCATCCCGACCCTCACGCCAACGCGCACCCCAACGGCGACGCGGACGGCGACCCTGACGCCGACAGCGACGGCCACGCCCCTGCCACCGACGGCGACGGCCACGCTTACCCCCACCGACACGCCGTCGCCGACGGCCACCCCAACGGCCACGGAGACCGTGGGCCCGGCTGCAACCAGCACGGCGACAGCTACGCTCACCCTCACGCCGCCGCCCGCGACGGCCACCCCGACGGCCACCGCGCCGCTGCCGCGCACCACGCTCTACCTGCCCTACATCGTGGCCGGCTGTCGGAACGTGTGCCAGGCGGCGGGGATGAATGCCCCTGTCCTTCGAGGCCCTGACGGTCTTGGCGACCGCTAGACCCTACGATGCTTGTTCACTCCAGACTAGAAAGCTAGAGCTATGACTCGCCGCCTCGTGTTTCTGGTTGCCGTTGCCTTTATCCTGATGCTGGGTCAGACGGCCCCTCTCAGCGCTAGTCCCCTCCGTCAAGGAGGCTTGCCGACCGTCCCCGTCGCGGCCACCCTGACGCCGCCGGGAGGAGCAACCTTGACGCCGGCGGCGACCACCACCGCCACGACGACGGCGACGGCCTCGCGCACCGCCACGCCAGAGAAGTCAGCTACGCCCACCGACCCACCGCCGCCCACCAATTCGCCCGCGCCTAGCCCAACGCCCGCCCCGTGCCCCTACCCCTTCGGCCCGTCGGGCTACACGTATGTCTGGGTCAGCCGCCAGCCGGGCGGCCCGCCGCAGAAAGACTTCCCTGCCGGGACCGTCACCGTCTACGTCAATATGTGCTACAACTCGGTCAACGGTTCGCTGCCCTACACAGTCGAGATTGTGGACAGCAACAACCGACCACTGGCGGCGCGAGCGGGCACGCACCCCGGAACAGGCATCACGACGGCCTCGACGCCCATTGACATTCCCCTCTTCCCGACGCCGAACCTCCAGCCTTACTACGCGCGCCTGACGCTGCCCAGCCTCTTCCCTGGTCCGTTCTGGACCTGGGAGTGGACCGTTGGCACGAGTGTCAACTTCGACCGCGGGCAGTACCAGGGGACAGACGATGTCGCGCGCCTGACGGTATTCGACGCGCTCGTGGCCGGCGACGACAGTGTCAGCGTGAGTGTCACGAGTGAGACACCAGGCGGGCGGCCACTCGACTCGCGGACCTTCACCCTGATGGCCAACCCGCGTGGCAGCGGCCGTTTCGAGGGGAGCTTCACCTTTCGTACCGCCGACATGCCGCCCACGTTTGGTGCCTTGGTCGTCGCCGATGGCGCCGTGCTCACCGCTCGCTACGAGCGGAGCGGCCAGATCAACCCGGCTGTCAGCAGCGTCGCCACGTGGAGCGTGCCACCCACCCCGACGCCGTCGCCGACACGCACCGCTAGTCCGACCTCCACTCCGACACCCACCGTCACGCTGACGCCGACGGTGACCCAGACGCCAACCATCACCCAGACGCCGACGCGGACGAACACGCCCTTGCCCGGGCCAACGGCGACGCCCACGCCGACCTTCACCGTCACCCAGACGTACACCCCCAGCCCAACCTCGTCGCCGACGGCCGTCCCGACCTGGACGCCGCAGGCGGGCGTTGTGACGGTCACTCCGCGCGCCGACCAAGCCGGCTTCTACAGCCAGCTCGCCGGGGCCAACTTCCCCAGCCCAGTGTGGGCCGGCATCTGGGCCGACGGCTCCAACCTACATCACGGCGTCGTCCAGTTCGACCTGCCGCCGCTGCCGCCTGGGGCCCAAATCCTGGGGGCTTCAGTTACGCTGTGGGGCCGCCAGAGCTACCTCGACGCCACCGCGCCCGTCAGCTGGACTCTCGGCTTGCTGCCAAGCCGCACCACGAAGTTCGACGAGACGCAGCCCCTCACCAGCGCGAGCTTCGACGACATCCACGCCATGCGGCCCAGCCTGGCGACGCCCGCCTACGACTCCAGCCAGTTGGCCGTCGGAACGAGCAATGTCTTTCAGTTGACCCAGGCCCAGCTCGTCGGCGAGCTACCCGTCCGCTACGCCACCACCGGACGTGTCACCTTCCGCCTCGATGGGCCGCAGACGGGGAGCTACAACCTGTTCAGCTGGTGCGGTGTGTCCTCCTATGCCGCCGGTAGCGCCTGCAACCTGGCGCAGCGCCCACTGCTCACGATTCGCTACGGCATCCCCGCGCCCACCTTTACCCCCACCTTCACTCCGACGCCGACGCGGACCGCCACGCCCACGTCTACCTTCACCCCGACCCCGACGGCGACGTGGACGCCGACGTGGACGCTGACGCCAACGAACACCGCCAGCCCGACTGTGACCCTGACGGCCACAGCCACGGCCACGGCCACGGCTACGCTGCCGCCCAGCCTGACGCCGACCGCCACCTGGACCCTGACCCCCTCACCCACGACTACCAGGACGGCCACCGCGACCCTCAGCCCGACGCCAACCCCCACGCCGACGCCCGGCTTCGTCTTCGTCGGCCACGAGCCGTATCGCACCTACCACACCCTGGCGGACGAGTTGTGGATCGAAGTCATCGATCCCAGCCCCAGCCCATTCCAGAGCCAGGTGTACATTTTTAGCGACGCGACCGCTCCGGGAGCCGGGATATTCGTCAACCTGTCGCCGAGCGCGGGCGACCCGACGCGGCTGCAGATGAGTCACGTCGTCCGCTTCTGCGTCGACTGCGCCGCAACCGACCCCGCCCAGTTCCTGCTCAAGGTTCGCGACGGCGGGCGCATCTTCGTCGATTACGATAACTACTCGACGGGTTCGGCGCGCTGGTTCACCGGCACGGCGACGCCGACGCCCAGCCGTACGACTGCCCCGACGGAGACCCAGACGCCGACTCAGACGGCCACGCCGCCCCCGACCCTGACGCCGACGACCACCACCACGCCCAGTCCGACCGCCACCCTGACGCCAACATCGACTCGCACCGCGACGGCCACGGCGACGAGTACGGCCACGCCGACCATCACACCAACACCCGTCCCGACCTTTGACTTCTACTTTGACCAACGGGGCGGCGCTTACATCGGGCTGGATACCCAGGCCGTCCTGACGCTCTACGACGAGGACATCCCGATCTACTGCGAAATTGGTCTCTTTCCCAGTGAGGTGACGGCGCGCGTGTCCAGCACGACCAGCCCCTACGCCTTCCAGGTGACGCTCAAGCCGTTTGCCCCCTGCTCGACGGTCTACACCTCGCGCACGCTGGACCACAACGACAATGTCACGTTCTGTGTGACGTGCGAGGTCAGCGACCCGCAGCGCCACGTGCTGAAGGTGAGCGACGGCGATGAGGTGTGGGCTGAATACCTGGACCGCCTGCGCCCGGGCGTCGTCCATGTCGCCCGCGCCCGCTGGCACGCCGTCCCCCCCACAGTGACACCGACGCCCACGCGCACTCACACGCCTACGCCCGGCCCGACGGCGACGGTCACACCGACCCCAACGGCAACCGAACCGCCGCCGCCCACGGTGACACCGACCCCGACACCGCCGCAGGACGTCACAGTCACCCCGACGCCGACCAAGGTCATCAACTACCGTTACTCTGTCTTCCTGCCCCTCGTCACGAATGGCGGTGAGTAGGGGATAGATCAGACCAATAATCTCGCCCCCGTGACCGCGCAAGCCGTATCCCGGATGCGCGGTCACGCGTTATTGAGGGTGTCACCGCCACGCACAGTCTCGGCCCGCCGCTTGTCTGCTGAGCTGAACCGCGAGGGGGGCGGTTCGTCTTCGCCAGACACGGGTTCGAGCGCGTCTCGAGGGGGGGCTTTCCGAAGGCTCCCCCTCGTGCTGTGTCTGGCCTGAACCGTCTAGCCCAGTCACTGTGAAGAAACCTGAGAGGGTCTTCACGGTTAATGGACGGCTAAACCGACCTTAATCTAATCTTAATGCGCGTCGTGTTTAGTAGAGCAGGGCAGTCGGGTCCCCCCCGCCTGGCGCTGCTCACAAAGGAGAGGTGAGATGCACTTGATCAAGCGCCAGCATGGATTGGCCCTTCTGCTTGCCACGCTCGTCCTGGCCGCCACCGCCCTCGCTGCAGGCGCGGCCCCGCTGGCCCAGGGTGGCAACATTCGCCCGGTCCAGAAACTCTGGATGAGCGATAAGCCCAACGGGGAGCCGCTGAGCGTCGTCCCCTCGGGCACGAAGACCGTCTACGTCGTGTTCGATTACAAGGATGCCGCCGACGCCGAGATCCAGGTCCGCGTGGTCAACCCCAAGGGCGAGACCATTATGACCGAGACGAAGAAGTACTCCGGCGCGGGTCGTGAGAATTTGGAAGTCAAGTCCAGCGACCCCCTCGGCGACGGCAGTTACGTGACCAATGTGTACGTTGGTCTGAACGGCAACTTGTTCCTCTCAGAGTCGAACGAATGGAATGTGGGTAAGGCGCCTGCGCCCGCGGCGCAGCCGACTGGGGCGGCGCCCGTTGCGCCGGCCAACCAGGCGGCAGCTCCCCAGGCCGGAGCGGCGGCAGCGGGAGCGGCGGCAGCGGGTCAATCCGCGGCCCCCGCGCAGCAGCCAGCGGTCGTCAACACCGACCCCGGTGTCTCGGCCCCCATGCTCATCGGGGCGGGCCTGTTGATTGTGGGCCTGCTGGCGCTGGTGGTGTGGGCTGTGCGCGGTTTCATGAGCGCCCCGAAGGCCTCATCCTGAACCCACCCATCCGCGGTCGGTGGTTCTGCCTATGGGCCACCGCCGCCCCCTCGCGCTCGTTTGACTCTGAAAGGAGCCTTGTTTCGTGAAGCGTCTCATTGGTTGGTTTGTTGTCACCCTGCTGATCGCCGCGGCGGCGCCCGCGCTGGCCCTGGCTCAGAGCAGCCAGGGGCGGGCGAGCCTCGACATGCGGGCGACAGAGAATGGCCCATCGGTATGCACGGTAGGTTCGGCCAACGACAAGCGATGCAGTTTTCCGTCGGGCGCTAAGGAAATCTATCTCGTCGTCAACTACCAGGACATGCCCAACGTGACGTTGGTCACGTCTTTGAACGATGAAGCCGGCGGCAACGCCGTGTTTTTCAAGAGTGATACCTTCAACGGCGGCGGCACCAAGACCTACAAGGTCACCGGCGCCAATGTCTACAACACGTACGCGGCGGCGCTGCGGACCAACCTGAGCGCCCTGTCGGACGCCATCCGCAGCGCACGTAGCGCCTCGTCGTCGAACCGGCGCTGGGAATTGTTCACATCCAACGTTGGACAGGCGGCCAACCCCGCTTACTACGCGGCTCGCCAGATGGAACGATTTAGCGTTCCGGGCCAGGTCGAGGCCGCCGGGCAGATCCGAACGCAGTTAGAGACGGTGCGCGCCAAGATTAACAACGCCTATACCGCCGGTCCCAACTTCGCCGGGCTGGACCAGGCCCTGGCGGATGCGGAGACGGCCGCCAACGCGGCTACCAGCCGCCTGTCGAGTATCACCGAGGTCACGACGCCGCTCGCGTTCCTCGACGTTAACGTCGCCAGTGGCAACTTCCCCGTCGCCAGCATCAGCCGCGACAACACGACCGTCGAATCGGTGTCGTGGGCGGTGAGCAAGGAGGGGTTGCCGACCGCGACAGCGCAGCCGACGGCGAAGCCGACAGATACACCGCGGCCGACGGAGACCCCGTACACCCCCTCGCCGGCCCAGTTGACCCAGGTGGCGGGGATAGCGGCGACCTCTACCGCCACCCCGGTCCCCCAGGGCAGCAACCCCACGGCGACGGCGACGGCAGGCTCAGTCTCCCAGGACCCCACGGCGACGTCCGCTCCAGTGGGGCAGCCCACTGCCGCGCCGACGGCGACCGTCCAGACAGGGGTCACGGCGGCCCCGCCCGCGCCCCAGCCGACGGTCAACCTGCGCCAGGCGCAGCCCGTCCTGACGGTTACGGTCAACCCCTCGGCGACACCGGGCGCGGCCCAACCAACAGCCGCGGCCAAGGCGGCGGCGGGCGCGACAGCCGGCGCGGCCTTGCCCCCCGCGCAGCCGGGCGGCGTTCAGCCGTTGAATGCGCAGGTCGCGGGGACGGCCACCACAGCCGCGCTCGCGCTCGCGCCCGCGCTCACGCCCACTCCGGCCAAGGTCGGCGGCGTGGTGGACATGAGCCGCCTCACTCCCGAAGCGGGGGGCATCTCCCGCGTCGCGGGCCAGACGAGCGGGTCGAGCCTGCCGCTGGCGACAGTGGGCCTGGCGGTCGTGGCGCTGGGTCTGGGCGGCGCGGCGCTGTGGATGCGCCGCCGAATGTAAGAGGAGGCTCATCGACCGTTTTCCCCCGTGCAGCCCCGTAGCACGCTGCCCGTGTGGGACTCATGAATCGCGTCTAGCGAATGCCTGGGGCGCTCTTCAATGGCGAAGGGCGCCCCGTCGACCGCCTGGCCCCCCCGCCGACGGTCAGAGTAACATGGGCGTTCGTTTCTCAATACCCCCCACCATTTAAGGAGGATTGGATTATGCGAATCGTCGCATTCGCAGGGCTGGCGCTGGCGCTAGCCCTGGCCGCTGTGCTGCTTGTCACCGGCGGTCCTCAGCTGGCGCTGGCGCAAGCCCCCAGCCAGCGTGTCGATGATGTCCAGATCGAGATGGTGCTTGACAACCACCCGGAGACCCTGTTCCCGGCTGAGGTCGTCAGCGGCACGACAGTCGTCGTCCCCGGCACGCGCTCGGTGAGCGGCGTGGTCCGCTTCAACCAGCGCGACGACGCGGGAACGCCCCTCGGCACTCGCTCCACGAAGGTATCGGTCATCGACCCCGTCGGCCTGGAGGTCTACTCGACGACGTTCCAGGCGCAGACACCTGCGTCGGGCTACGGCTCGCAGACCTTTAGCGTCACGGGCGACCAGATGCTCGACACCTATCGCAAGTTGAGCGCGTCGGGGACGCAGCGCGTCCTGAACCTCGCCAACTCCATCCCCCAGGTCAGCAGCGGGCCGATTCTCACCCCGACGCTGATCCTGGTCGGGAACGTGGGTCAGCTCGCGGGCGACACGGCGCGCGCCGTGGATCGGCTGCTCACCTTCACCGAGGTTCCCACGCCGACGCGCGCGAGCCTCACTCTGGCGCACGCCGAGCTTATCAGCGTCACGAACGTCGCGGACGCGGTAGTGACGGCGGGGGCCAACCAGGCGCCGAACGAGTTCAACAACGGTCGCGCGCTCATCCAACAGGCCGCCCAGGCGGCCAAGAACGCCTACGACGCCGCCGCGCCCAGCCTGCAGGGGTTGACCGATGTCAAGATCCCCATCACCAACGCCTGCGACTTTGACCCCCAGGGGCGTCCCGTCAAGCGTGTCTACAGCTCGGTCGTCTCCCAGATTGATCCTGGCAACACGCAGGCGGGCTTCCAGCGCCGTGACGACTGGGAGTGGCAGGTCGGCACGCCGACGAACATTCTCTACGCCGGCACCATCTCGGTGATCCCGCCGCAGATTTTCACGACGGACGTGCTGGTGTCCAACATCCACACGGCCACCGTCCGTGCGGCCCTGCTCGACGTTCAGTGTCTACCACTGCGCGACAGCGTGCCGGTGACGCTGCGCACCACCATCGGGTCCTTCGACCCGATGACGAACACCGTCCAGGTAGCGACGCAGACCGACGCGGCCACGGGTGAGCACGGTATCGCCCAGGCTACGCTCCGCGCGGGCACCACGCCCGGCACGGGTCGTGTCTCCGTCCAGGGCCTGAGTGGTGTGGAAACGAACGTCACCGTTGTCGGTCCGGCGACGCAGATCACCTTCCTGTCGGCCAGCGGCCAGACGGGGACCCGTTACATCAGCGCCGGCGACCAGGAAGCCAAATTCCAGGTCCAGGTGCGTGACGCGGCGGGCAACGTCGTCGCCAACGGGACGCAGGTGCGCTTCACGGTGACCAACGGCCTGGGCACGTTCGCCCAGGAAGTTGTCACCACACAGAACGGTCTGGCCGAAGCGACCTTCCGCGCGGGCAGCACGCCGGGTAACGCTGTGGTGACCGCCACGGTCGTCGGCTCGTCGTCGGTCCAGGCGACGCAGAACATCGCCGTCGTCGGGCCGCCTGCTGCGGTGAGCCTGGCGGTGGACACCCAGAACAGCTACAGTACGACGATCTACATCGGCGGCGCGGAGTTGCCGACGGCGAACAACACCGTCGTCGTGGCCACAGTGACCGACGCCAACAACAACCCCGTCGCCGACGGCACGGTGGTCGAGTTGCGCCTGTCGGCCAGCGGCCGCGCGGTCTGGGAAGACCCACTGCCTGGCTCGACGACCGCGACCCGCGTGATCACGAGCGGTGGCAAGGCGCGGGCGCGCCTGACCGTCGCCCCGGACAACCGCACGCCTGGCTCGGTGGATGTGCGCGCGTTCGTGGGCAGCCTGCCGCCGTCGCAGCCGCTGACCATCACCATCGCTGAAGCCCCCGTGGGACGGACCTACACGGTCTACCTGCCGGTCGTCCTGAAGAAGGCCATCTGCGGCCGCAACGCCGGCGAGGCGGGCTGCTACAGCCCGGCCAAGACCGGCCAGTAAGCCGCTCACCTCGCACTAACACGCGCCCCGCGCCATCGAAGTTCGATGGCGCGGGGTCGTTTTTGCTCAGTGCCCCTGTAGCGCTGACCTTAGTCAGCCCAGTGCCGACTGAGGTTGGCGCTACGATTGGCGTTACCGTTGATCCGTAGCGCCAACTTTAGCCGCCCCCGACGGCAGGGCGCGATAGTTCACCGTCAGGACAGGCGGCGCGCCCTCGGCGGCGGCGTTCCAGCTGAACAAGTTACTGGGGCCGCTCGACGGGCCTTCCAGTCGCAGCGACAGGCGGCGCGTCGTGGCGACCCGCGTCTGCAACTCCGCCAGCGCGGCGGGTGAGAACTGGTAGAAGTAGGGTTGGCCGGCCTGCAAGTCGACGCCCCGCAACGTCGGCGCCAGCGTCAGCTTCGGGAAGGCGTTGACCAGCCGCGTGTACGTCAGGCTGGACCAGGCCAGGTCGCTCGTCGACTCAAGGAGGCTGACACGGAAGTCGCCGTCGGCCAGGGTGTAGCGCCGCGAGCGGCCCAGGAAGAACAGGGTGGCCCAGTTGAGTTGGGCGTTAGGCGGGAGAGCCGACAGGTCGAGCTGGACCGCGCCCAGGTAGCGCGCGTCGTCGTACACCCCGACATAGATATCGTCGTCGCCCAGGTGGTTGCCTCGATTCTCGGAAGAGACAGTCCAGCCGACGTCGGGCGGGCGGGCTGCAATCTGGAGTGTGATGGCGCCGTTGGCGTCCGGCGTGGGCGTGGGCACAATCGTCGGCGGGAGCGGCGACGGCGTGACGGTGGGGGTCGGCGTCGGTGTGCCAGGTGTCGGGGGCGGCCCGTTGAGAACATAGGCGATCTGGAGGACCGGCCCCGGCTGAGTGCTGTCCACGCCCTGGCCGCTGTCCCAGCTAAACAGGTTGTCACCCGTCATGGGTCCGTCGAAGCGGAAGGAGACCAGCCCGGTCGTCGTCAGGCGTTGCTGCAACTCTAGGATGTCAGTGACGGCGAAGTCGAAGACGTTGGTCTTGCCCTCGCCAATCTCACCCGCCTCGACCGTGCCCACCGTATCGACCACGCTTACCCCGTCGACGACAGCATAGCCGTGGGCCGTCCAGCCGACGTCGGCATCGGCGCCGAGTAACTGGACCTTCCACTGGCCGCCCGCGCGGCGATTCGTCGCGTCCTGGCCGGTGAGCCGCAGTTGGGCGCGCTGGATGCTGGCGTTGGCCGGGATGCCGCTCAGGTTGAACTGGACCGCGCCGTGGAACTGCAAGCCCCCCAGGCTGCCGGTGTAGGTATCGTCGTCGCCCCAGTTGCCAAAGTTGGGCTGGTCCGAGCGCACCCAGCCGACGGCGCGCGGAGCGGGGCGCAGCTCGGTGTAAATCAGGCCCAGCGGCGTGGCCGTTGGGGTGGGCGTGATGGTCGGCGGGCGCGGCGTGGACGTCCGCGTCACAGCCGGGCCGGTGGCGCACACGGGTCGCACCGGCGTCGCCAGCGGCGCGTTGGGCAGGCGGCTAGCGACGTTGACCGTCCAGTAGTAGAAGTACGGCGTGGTGGGTGCGACGACGAAACCGATGCCTACGTCGTCCCAGGGGGCCAACAGAATCTCGCGGTGGCCCTGGTTGCTGTTCAGCCAGTAGCGCACCAGCACTTGAGCGTTGCCCTCGTCGCCCGCGATAAGCTGACTGACGTCGGCAAAGGGGTAGCCCGCGCGGCCGATGCGGTCCTGGGGCGTCGAGCCGTCGGTCCCGTTGTGCTGCAGGCGGGCGTGGTCGGCCATGTCCTGGCTGTGGCTCCGCGCCGCGCCCATCAGGCGCATGTCGAGGCTCAACGGCGGGACGCCCTCGCTGATGCGCGCCGCGTTGATGGCGTTGAACATCGCCTGCTCTTCCGGCTTCAGGTCGGGCAGGGGGCACGGGGTGGGCGTGACGGTCGGGCGGTTGGGTTGCGGGGTCGGGGTGACAATGGTGAGGCCGACGGCGCGCGCTGCATTGACCTGACCGTAGCCAAACGCCGGGCTGCGGCCGTTGACATCGTACAGGTCGGTCCCAATGCGCTCCGTGGTGCGCAGCAGCAGGTCGCGGACCTCGGTGTTGCTCAACGTCGGGTAGCGAGACCAGAGCAGGGCAGCGACGCCGCTGACGAGCGGGGTCGCCATGGACGTACCGGGCCAGGCTTCGTAGCCGCCGCCCATGATGGTGCTCAGGACGGCGACGCCCGGCGCGACGACGGTCACGTCGTTGCCGTAGTTGGAAAAGGGGGCACGGCTGTCGTCGACGTTGGTAGCGCCCACGCCAACGACGTTGGGCCAGGCGGCAGGGTAGACAGCGGTATCGCTGTTCTCGTTGCCGGCCGCCGCCACAATCAGCAGGCCGTTGTCCCAGGCGTACTCGATGGCGCGGCGCAGCGTCTCCGACGGCTCGGTCCCACCGAGGCTCAGGTTGAGGATACGGGCGCGGTTGCGCACAGCGTGCTCGATGCCCTGAGCGATGACACCATGCGAGCCGATGCCCGCCGCCGTCACGACTTTGATGGGCATGACGCGGCTGCCCGGCGCGACGCCGCTGAGACCCAGGCCGTTGTTGGCGGCGGCGCCGATAATGCCGCTGACATGGGTACCGTGGCCGTTGTCGTCCTGGGGTGTCGGGCCTTTCCGAACGAAGTCCCAGCCGGCCACGGTCTGGCCCTGGAGGTCCGGGTGTTCGAAGTCCATGCCCGTGTCCAGAACCGCCACAACAATCGATGGGTCGCCCCGCGTCAGGTCCCAGGCGTCGGGCACGCCCAGGCGAGTCAAGGCCCACTGTTGGTCGAAGAGGGGGTCGTTGGGACGCCAGCCGCCGGCCGGGCGGCTGAGGTGGATGATGGGGTCGCGTTCGGCAAAGGCGACGTCGGGCCGCGCCGCGAGGGTCTTGAGCGCCGTCTCGGTCGTGGCGTTCGGGACATCGACGGCGACGATGCCCAGCGCGGGTAGGGTCAGCGCGACCTTACCCTGCACAGCCGCCGCCAGCGTGTCCGCCGTCTTCAGGTCTTTCGTGCGTAGCTGGACCAGGATACGGCCTGGCACGTACTCGGCGGGGGAGCGGGTCCGCACGTCTTGGGGCGGGGCGGCGCTGGCGTTCGCCCCCACAAGCAGGGTTAGGCCAAGCGCCAGCCAGAGCCATAGCCGTCGCATGAAGTATCCTCCACCCGAATCGTAGCGCAAAAGCGGGGGAGCGTCAAACACTTCGCGCTAAAAACGGCGAAAAGCCGGTGGCGTGTGGGCCACCGGCTCTTCTGGAGGAGGAGAAAACGCAATCTTATGGTACCCCACTTTGGCCGCGCGCGCTGGACGGCGAAGCGATAGTGTGCCGCCGCCCGCCCTACGCTCACCCTACGCTGGCGAGCGTAGGTTTGTGTTGACCCTCGCCCCGTTTGCGGTTATACTTCACGTGTTCACGATGAGGTACGGCAGATGACGACACGGCAGACGAAGCAACAGCCTAGCGCTTGGTCGGCTAGACCTGACAGGTCTGATCGGCTGCCCCTCTGCGCGGTTCCCCGCCTGCTCCTTGCGCCGCTGCTCCTGCTGGCGCTCCTTCTTGCCGTGAGCGCCGCCGTCGTGCAGGCACAGGGGCCGGAAGTGGCGATCATCCAGCAGACCATCGACCGCATGAGCGTCGAGGAGCGCGTCGGCCAGCTCTTCCTGGTGACCTTCTCCGGCAGCGACACCGGCCCGAATTCCGACATTGCCCAGTTGATCCGCGACTACCGCATCGGCGGCGTGGCGCTCAGCCCGGCCTACGGCAACTTCCGTAACGAGAATGACACGCCACGCCGCGTCGCCGAGCTGACCAACACCCTGCAAACGCTGCGCCTGGACGCCAACCGCGCCAACCCGGTGCCGCTGTTCATCGCCGTGTCTCAGGAGGGCGACGGCTACCCGGCCTCGGTGCTGCGCAGCGGTTTCACCCCTCTGCCCGCCCCGATGGCCGTTGGGGCGACGTGGCGCGAGGCCAACAGCCTGGCAGCGGGCCGCATCGTCGGTCAGGAACTGGCCGCCGTCGGTGTCAACATGCTCTTCGGGCCGTCCCTCGATGTGCTCAGCCAGCCGGGGCGCTATCCCAGCGCCGACCTGGGCCTGGGTGTCTTCGGCGGCGACCCGTACTGGGTCGGGCGGCTGGGCCGCGCCTACATCCAGGGCGTCCACCAGGGCAGCATCGCCCGTGTCGCCACCATCGCCCGCCACTTCCCCGGTGCAGGAGTCGCCGACCGCAGCCCCGACGAGGAGCTGGCGACGGTGGACCGCGCGGCGGCCGACTTCAAGCGCCTGGACCTGGCCCCGTTCCTCTATGTATCCAACGGGCCGCCCAACGCCGCCGCCGACACCACCGACGGCTTGATGACGGCCCTGGTGCGCTACCGCGCCCTCCAGGGGGCCACCTCGCGGCCCATTGGCCTGGATGCGCAGGGGCTGGACGCCCTGATGAACATGCCCGACCTGGCGGCCTGGCGCGAGCGGGGCATCCTGGTCAGCGACGCGCTGGGCGCGCCGGCGGTGCGCAAGTCCTACGACCCCTCCCTCCAGACATTCAACCAGAAGAGCATCGCCCGCGACGCGTTCCTGGCCGGCAACGACGTGCTATACCTGGGCCGCTTCGCCCTCAACGACGCCTGGCCCGACCAGCAGGCCAACATCAAGGCGACCATCGAGTTCTTCCGTGAGCAGTATCGCACCGACAAGGCGTTCAAGGAGCGGGTCGACCGCTCGCTGCGCCGCATTCTGCTGCTGAAGCGGCGGATGTACACTACGTTCACCTCGGACAGCGTGCTGGTCGACGCCCGCGCCGCCGACGAACGCAGCGGGCGCGACGAGACGACAGCGGGCGCCATCGCCCGCGAGGCGGTGACGCTCATCTCGCCGACGCGCGACGAGTTGTCGGGCCGCCTGCCGCGCCCGGCTGAGGGTGACCAACTGCTCATCATCACTGACGCGCGCACGCGCGCCGAGTGCGGCGATTGCCCGGCTCAGCCCCTTATCCCGCCGACGGCCCTCCAGGACCTCATCCTGCGCCTCTACGGCCCCAGCGGGACGGGCGTCGTCGCGTCCGACAAGGTGTTCAGCCTGACGTTCGCCGATCTGAAGGCCTACCTCACCCAGAACCCGCCGCTGCCCGACGAACGCCGCCGCGAGATCGACGAGCGGCTGCGCGGCGCGAACTGGCTCATCTTCGGCATGCTGGATACCAATACGGCCCAGGACCCCAACGCCGACGCCCTGCGCCTCTTCCTGCGCGACCGCCGCGACCTGTTCCGCGACAAGCGCGTCGTGGCGCTAGCGTTTGGGCCGCCCTACTACCTCGACGCCACCGAGATCAGCAAGCTCACCGCCTACTACGCCGTGTACGGCAAGACCCCGCCCGCCCTCGAAGCCGCCGTGCGCGCCGTGTTCCAGGAGTTCGTTCCGACCGGCGCGTCGCCGGTCAGCGTACCCGGCACCAACTACGACCTGGCCCAGGTGCTCGATCCCGACCCAGCGCGGGCCATTCCGCTAGTCGTGGCGGGTAAGGGGCCGGGCGACAAGGTCCAGGTGGGCGAGACGGTAACGGTGCGGGCCGGGCCGATCCTGGACCACAACGGCCGCCCGGTCCCCGACCGCACCAAAGTCGACTTCACCTTCTTCTACCGCGCCGAAGCCGTCTTCTTGCGCGGGCAGTCGGTCAACACGCGCGACGGTATCGCGGAGGCGTCGGTGCTGGTTGAGCGGCCGGGTCAGTTGGAGATCACGGCGACGGCCGGCCCAGCGTCCACCGCCGCGCCGCTCATCCTGGCGGCCCAGGGTGAAGGGGCCATCACGGCGACGCCGACCACGCCGCCAACGGCCACGCCGGTCCCGACGGTAACGCCGCTACCGACGGCAACCCTCGCGCCGACGGTCCAGGCCCGCACCGTCCAGGCCAGCGGCGCTCGGCAGCCGTCGAACTGGGCGGGGTTGGTGATGGCGGTGGGTATCATGCTGGCGATGGGGGCGATGGGGCTGGTCGTGCAGCGCGGGCCGGTGCGGACACCGACAACAGGTCTGCGCCTCGTGTTGCTATCGCTGGCATGGGGCCTGGTGGGGTATGTGCTGGCGTTGACCGTGCTGGGGGAAGGGCCGAGCAACGGCCTCTGGCCGCGCTTGACCATCAGCGCCCTGTGCGCCTTGCTGCCTGCGGTATGGTTCCGCTGGCGGCGCTAGCGCTAGGAGCCGAGGCCGGCGCGGCTGGTGACAAAGACGGCAAAGGCGAGCAGCAGCAGGACCAGGAGGATGAGGGATAGGTTCTCCCGGAAGGCGGTCTGCCAGATGTGGGGAATCGAGCCATCCCCGCCCGCGGCGTCGGAGAACAGCAGGGCGCGAAAAGCGGCGACACTGGCGGGCCGCTTGTCCGGGTGCATCGCCATGGCCGATTGGATGGCTTTCTCCATCTGGGGCGAGATAGCGTCGTTGATAGAGCGCGGAGACGGGAGCAGCCCCGGTTCGAGGAAGCGCTGCTGGGCCGTGGCGGGAATCTTGCCCGTCAGCAGGTGGTAGAGCGTCGCGCCCAGGGCGTAGATGTCGGAGCGCGGGTCGGTATGCTCGACGCCGCCGCCGTACTGCTCCAGCGGGGTGTAGGGCAACGAGCCGACGCCGCGCACCACGGTAATCGTGCGCGGGTCGTCGGGGTCCATGGGCTTCACCAGGCCGAAGTCGACAAGTTTGAGCCGCCCCTGGGCGGTGAGCTTGATATTGGCCGGTTTGATGTCGCGGTGGATAACGGGAGGGGTCTGGCTGTGGAGGTAGTCGAGGGCGTCGAGCAACTGCGTCGTCCAGGCCAGGACGGTCGCCTCGCTCAGGAACTCACCCTTGGCCCGCGCTTGGTCAACGAGTTGACGCAAGTCCGGCCCTGAGACATAATCCATGACCAGGTAGCTGCGGCCGCCCTCAACGAAGAAGTCGTAGACCTTGGGCAAGTTGGGGTGGTCGAGCTGGGCGAGGGTCATGGCCTCGCGACGGAACTGGGTCTGGGTCTGGGCGAGCTGGGCCGCGGTGGCGTAGGGATCGGGGCGAATCTCTTTGATGGCCGACAGGCGGCCGCCCAGGCGCAGGTCTTCCGCCTGGTACACTGCGCCGCTGCCGCCCTCCCCCACCAGTTGCACAATGCGGTAGCGCGCTCGCACCAGCACGCCCACCACCGGACCGCTGCTCACCCGTCCTCCTGTCGCCGTGGCTGTGGGGAAGGATAGGCGGGAACAGAGCGCAAGTCAAGCAGGTCACACGCGCTGGCATTTCGTGTTTCGCGCCTCTTCAAGCATAATTGTCCGCCGCGCGAGAAGATAGGGTTACAGGTCTGAGATTTGTTATGCGCGAAAAAGAACCGCCGGTGCTCCTGCTGCGCACCGACCAGAATCAAACCCGTGAATGGGTGCTGGATAAGCCCGTTGTGACCATCGGCCGTACGGGCGAGAGTGACATCGTCCTCGAAGCGCGCGAGGTGTCGCGTCGGCATGCGCGCATCGAGCGTCAGGGCGCGCAGTACGTCTTGATCGACGAGGGGAGTAAGAACAAGACATTCGTCAACGGGCGGCCCATCTACGAACCGCACGTCCTGGCGGATGGCGAAGAGATCAGCATCGCCATGCGCTTCAAGCTCCTCTTTGTCGACGAAGAGCAGACCACCCCCCTGCCCCCTTCGCCCGCTGCCAAGCGCGGCGTCGTGGTCGACGAGGCGACGAAGCGCGTCCTCGTCAACGGTATTGAACTGTCGCCACCCCTGTCCGCCCCGCAGTACCTCCTCCTGGCCCACCTGTACAGCAAGCCGA
>CAZLBQ010000028.1:0-22924 GCA_964557745.1 uncultured Anaerolineales bacterium | reverse complement strand
AGGCGACATCCTCCGGCTGGCCGAGGCGCGGGATGGGCTGGGTGCGGGCGCGCGCCAGGTCGCGCTCCTGCTCCGCCTGCGGCATGCCCAGGAAGAGCGGCGTGACGATGAGCGTGGGCGAGACGCAGTTGACGGTGATGCCGTACTTGCCCACTTCCATCGCCAGGCTGCGCGTCAGGCTGATGACGCCGCCCTTCGAGGCCGCGTAGTTGGCGAGGCCGGCCCCGCCCAGCCACGACCGCGAGGCAATGTTGACGATGCGCCCGTAGCCCGCCGGCTTCATGACGCGCAGCGCGGCGCGGCAGCACAGGAACTGCGAGCGCAGGTTGACGTTCAGGATGCGGTCCCAGACCGCGTCGCTCATCTCGGCGACCTCGACCTCGTCGACGATGATGCCGGCGTTGTTGACGAGGATGTCGAGACGGCCCCACTCGGCCACGGCGCGCTCGACCATCGCGTCGACGCTGGCGGCCTCGGCGACGTTGACGGCGACGGCGATGGCCGCGCTGCCTGTGCCGCGAATCTCAGCCGCCACCGCTTCTGCCCCCGCCGCGTTGAGGTCGGCCACAGCGACAGCCGCGCCTGCCCGCGCCAGCGCCCGCGCGATACCGGCGCCGATGCCGCTCGCCGCCCCCGTCACAATCGCCACCCGCCCTGAGACGTTCATGGTCTACCTCGGGTAGACCTGACAGGTGTTCAAAACCTGTCAGGTCTCGGACTACAGCACGCCGATCTTGCCCGCGAAGCCGCCCGCCTTGATGGCCCGCCCGACGATGACGTCGAGGACGACACCGGCTTCCGGCGCGCGAATCTCTTCCAGCACGCTGCCGTCGAAGTCGCGCACGCGGGCGAACAGCCCACCCTGCTCAATCCAGTCGCCGACACTCACCGCTGGCTCGTACAGCCCCAACTCGGTCGTGCGCATGAGGATGCCGTGGTCGATCTTGACCGGCTGGCCCGCCCACAGCACCGGCTGGCCTTCCTCGATGCCCAGGAAGCGGGCCGCGTTGTGGAGCGAGTTGTAGACCGCCGAGATGTGGCGCTCGTCGAGGACGCCGCGCCCGCCCGCCTCGAGCGTCACCGCCGGGCGGCCCGACCGCATGGCCTCGGCCGCGCCCGTGCCGCGCCCTAGGACAGAGCCAGAGGCGTCGGTCACTTCGACAAAGGGCATGCCCAGCGACAGCGCCAGGTCCAGGGTGCGCTGGTCCAGGGCGGCGTCGCCCGTGGCGTGGGTGATGATGAACAGGTCGATGGCCTCGTCGTACTCGCCGCCGTGGCAGTCAATCACGGCGTCGGCCTTGAGGATGACTTCCTGCGTGATGGTATACGCGATGACCTCGGTCAGCGTCCCGTCGGGCTTGCCCGGCCAGACGCGGTTGAGGTTCTTGCCGTCGATGGGGTTGGTGTACTGGGTGTGGGCGCTCAGCGCGGCCACGTCGGCGGCCAGGACGACCAGCACGCGCCCGGAGATTTTCTCTGGGTCGAGCGAGCGCCAGAAGCGGTGCACGCCTTCGAGGGCCGAGTACTCGGTGGCGTGGACGGCCCCGATGGCGGCCAGGGTCGGGCCCGGGCGCGCGCCCTCGACGATGCCGAGCGGGACGAAGGTGCGGTGGTCGTTGTGGACGTCGGCCACCGGTAGTTTGACAAAAGTCTTGCTTGCCATTGAGGTCTTCTCCATGCCTTTGAGTGTGCGCTATACCGCCGCCGCAACGGGCAACAGTTCCGAGGTCATGCCCAGGTAGCTCATCTCGCGCCCGGCGTCGGTCAAGCGCACCTGGTAGAAGCTGACGGGCGCGTCCAGGCGCTCGCCGCTGGCGTCGAAGCGGATCGTCCCCGTCACACCGTGGTATTCGCCCAGGCTGCGCAGCGCGGCCAGGACGGCGGCGCGGTCGGGCCGGCCGGCGCGGCGGATGGCCTCGGCCAGCAGCATGGCGCTATCGTAGGCTTCGGGGCTGTACGTGCTGTCCTCCGGGAAGCGCGCGGCGTACGCCTGGCGGAACTTGGCCGCGCTCGGCAGGCGGCGGAAGTCGGCCCCGGAGTGGGTGTGGTAGGCTTCCGCGCCTGGCTCGCCACCCCCCAGGGGGAAGGCCGTCTTCATGGCGTCGGTGCCCAGGAACGGCGCGCGCAGCCCCGCCTGGCGCAGCCCACCGGAGATGCGCGGGCCTTCGACGGGGTGGACGGCGCAGAAGACCAGGTCGGGCTGGGCCGCGACGGTGGCCTGGATCAGGCCGCTGAAGTCCTGGTCGATGGGCGCGTACTCCTGGCGGCCCACGACCTGGCCGCCCAGCGCCTCGTACTCACGGGTAAACAGGTCGGACACGGTGTTCGCCCACAGGTCGTTGGCGTGGACGATGGCGGCGCGCTCGGCGTTGAGGTAGCCCCGCGCCAGCCGCGCCAACTCGCCGCCCTGGACGTTCTCGTTGGCGACGAGGCGGAAGAAGGTCTGATAGCCGCGTCGGCACAGGTCGGGGTGGGAGGCGCACGGGCTGACCTGGGCCAGACCGGCCCGGTTGAAAATGGGCGCGTTGACGAAGGCCTCGCCGCTGCCCATCGGGCCGATGACGCCGACGACCGTCGGGTCGGCCACGAGTTCCTCGGCGAAGCGTTGGGTGGCCGCGTGGTCGCCAAAGTCGTCACACAACTGCCAGTCGAGCGTCACGGGCAGGCTGGGGTCCGCCGCCAGGTCGGCCATGGCGATTTGCAGACCGCGATAGATGGGGTTCTCGGCGGCGGGGCGACCGGGCCGCGACGAGATGGCGATGGCGAGACGGGCCACCGGCTTGTCAGTCGACATGCTCACGTCCTCCTGGGGCAGTGCGAAAGAACTGGTCAATCGTGTCCGCGATCCGTTCGACCTCGGACAGAGTGAGTTCGGGATAGGTGGGCAGGCACAAGAGTTCCTGGGCGACCTGCTCCGTGACCGGGAACGCGCCCGGCGCGTAGCCCAGGCCGGCGTAGACCGGCTGGAGGTGGAGCGGCGGGACGTACATCAGCCCCGACCAGATGCCCTGGCGCGCCAGGTGGGCCTGCAAAGCGGCGCGGCGCGGCGTGCGGATGACAAAGTTGCGGTAGACGGCCTCGCCGTCCGGCGTCTCCCCCGGCAGGAGGAGGTGCGCCGGCTCCAGATGGGCCAGCCGCGCGCGGTAGACGGCGGCGTAAGCCCGACGCTGGGCCAGCCAGCCGTCGAGATAGGGGAGCTTGACGCGCAGCACGGCGGCCTGCAACTCATCCATGCCCGCGTTGTACCCCTCGGCCTGGTACTCGAAGCACGCCCCGACGACGCCGCGCCGAATCGCGTCGAGGCTCGCCAGGTCGAACCCGTAGGCGGCCAGGACGCGCACGCGCTCGGCGAGCGCCGCGTCGTCCGTGACCACCATGCCCGCCTCGCCCAGCGCGCCGAGCAGCTTGCCGGGGCTGAAGCTGAAGCAGCCCAGACGGCCCAACCCGCCGACGCGCCGCCCGCCGTAGCGCGCGCCGTGGGCCAGGGAGGCGTCCTCGATCACGGGCAGCCGATAGCGCGCGGCGACGGCCAGGATGTCGGCCAGGGCGGCGGGCGTCCCGTACATGTGGACGACGACAATGGCCCGCGTGCGCGGTGTGATGGCCGCCTCGACCTGCGTCGGGTCCAGCGTGTAGGTACGCGGGTGGATATCCACCCACACCGGCCGGCCACCGGCGTGGGCGATGGGCGCTGAGGCCGAGATATCGACGTTGGGGACGCTGATCACCTCGTCTCCCGCGCTGACATCGATGGCCCGCAAGGCCAGCATGACGGCCACGCTACCCGAGGCCACGGCGACGGCGTGGCGTACCCCAATGTAGGCGGCGAACTCGGCCTCGAAGTGCGCGACCTCGACATCCCCCGTATAGACGGCGCGCGCGACGACGCGTTGGACCGCGCCGTCAAGGGCGGGGCGCAGAGGGGCTTGCTGCTGGGCCAACCGGCCGCCAGGAATGGTGAGCATAGGGCTACACGCGCCGCGAGCGCGGGTCCAACCACTCATTCAGGCCGTCGCCGATGTAGTTAGCGGCGGCGGCGCTCAACACGAGAAACAGGCCCGGAAAGAAGATGAGCCACCAGGCCGTGTCCAGGTAGGGACGCCCATCGGCCATCATGTTGCCCCAGGTCGGTGTCGGCGGTTGAGGCCCCATGCCCAGGAAGCCGAGCGACGACTCGTAGAGAATGACCTTGCCCAACTCGAACGAGGCGATGACGATGAGCGGGCGGGCCGCGTTGGGCAGGATGTGACGCAGCAGAATGCGCGACTGCGGACAGCCGAGGCAGCGCGCGGCGGCGACGAACTCCTGCTCGCGCAGGCTGAGGGTCGAGGCCCGTACCGTCCGAGCGAAGGCGGGCCAGCCCGTGACGATAAAGACGAGAATGACGTTGGTCACGCTGGGGCCGAGCAGGGCGACGATGGCGAGGGCGAGCAGGATCATGGGCAGGGCCAGTTGCAAGTCGGCGAAGCGCATGATGATGTCGTCGAACAGACCGCCGTACGCGCCCGCGACGAGGCCGAGTAGGGTGCCGATGACCGCCGCGCCCGCGACGGCGACGGCGCTAATCGACAGCGACAGGCGCGCCGCGAGGAACACGCGGGTCATGATGTCGCGCCCCAACTGGTCCGCGCCAAAGAGGTAGGTTTGCCCGGCCGCGTTGGTCCAGCCTGGCGGCTGCAGGCGGCCGAACAGGTCCTGGCGGTACGGGTCGAACGGCGAGACGATGGGGACGACGATGGCCCCGATGACCAGCGCGAGCAGGATCACGACGCCCACCAGCGGCAGCACGGCGCGCCGCCAGGCCACACGGAAGCGGCGGGCACGGCGGTTGACGACGGCCGGTCGGTCGAGGGTCAGGGCGCTCGTGGGCGCGTTCGAGGTACTCATCGGTAGCGGATGCGCGGGTCGAGCATGGCGTACAGCAGGTCGACCACCAGGTTAATCAGGATAAAGACGACGGCCGAGATCAACACGACCGCCTGAACGACCGGGTAGTCGCGGTTGTAGAGGGCGTTGACGGCCAACTGGCCGACGCCCGGCCAGCCGAAGACGGTCTCGGTGATGACGGCCCCGCCGAGCAGCGCGCCCGTCTGCAAGCCAATGACGGTGACGACGGGCAGCATGGCGTTCTTGAGGGCGTGGCCGACGACGACACGCGAGCGGCCAAGGCCCTTAGCGTAGGCGGTGCGGATGTAGTCACCGCGCAGGACGTCGATGAAGCTGGTGCGGGTGATGCGGATGAGCATGCCCATCAGGAACGGAGCGAGGGCGCAGGCAGGCAGGATGAGCTGCTTCCACTCCCCGCGCCCCGACGTGGGCAGCACCTGCCACTGCAGGGCGAACAGGTAGATGAGGGTCAGGCCGAGCCAGAAGCTCGGCACGGACTGGCCGAGCAGCGCCAGGAACAGGGCCACGTTGTCGAACAGGCTGCCGGGCCGCAACGCGGCCAGGATGCCAATGGGGATGCCGACCAGCAGCGCCAGGGCCAGCGCCGCTCCGGCCAGTTCGAGGGTCGCGGGCAGCGCCAGCAGAATGAGTTCGGTGGTCGGGCGCGAGGCGCGAATCGACATCCCCAGGTCGCCCTGGAGGGCGCGGCCGACGAAGCGAACGTACTGCTCGGGCAGCGGCCGGTCCAGGCCGAGTGTGGCGCGGACGGCGGCGACCTGGGCCTGCGACGCCTGCTCGCCCAGCATCAACCGCACCGGGTCACCGGGGGTGAGGTGGAGGAGCAAGAACACCACGAGGGACGCCAGCAACAGCAGCGGGATGGCCCACAGCAGGCGTCGCAGGACGTAGTCCAGGTTCATCGTCCGTTACTTCTCCAACGTTGCGCCGGTGAAGAAGAAAAATTCGTCGGGACGGGCGGTGAAGCCCTTCAGGTTCTTGTTGATGCCCAGCACTTCCAGCGGATAGTACAGGAAGACAAGCGGCGCGTCGTCCCAGATCGTGCCCTGGGTGTCCTTGAGCAGCGTGTCCAGCGCCTTGGGGTCGTTGGTGATGGCGGCCTTCTGCAAGGCTTCGTCGACCTTCGGGTTGCTATACGAGGTGCGCGACGGCGTGTTCTTAGAGTTGAACAGGAAGTCGAGCATCAGCACGGGGTCGAGGGCGTCAGCCGACCAGCCCTGCATGAAGGCGTCGAACGGCGAGTCCTTGCCCTTGCGCGCCTCGGCGTTCATAGCCGCCCACTCGCCCTGCTTGAAGTCGACATTGACGCCGACGGCCTGCCAGAAGTTGACCAGCGCCTCGGCCACCTGGCCGTCGTTGGGGTAGCGGCCCTTGCCGACGGCGAAGATGATCTTCTCGCCGTTGTAGCCGCCCTCCTTGAGGAGTTGCTTGGCCTTGTCTGGGTTGTAGTCGTAATTCAGGTCGTTGCGCGCCGAGGTCAGCGACGGCGGCAGCGGCCCCTTCGCCTCGGCCGAGATGTCCTTGAGGATGGTGCCGGTCAGGGCCTTCTTATCGACGGCGTAGTTCAGGGCCTGGCGGACCTTGGGGTTCGCGAGCGGGCCGCGGTCGTTGCGCAGCGCGACGTAGACGAGACGCGCCGTCGGAGCCGTCGTCACCGTCGCGTTCTGCGACTGCTTGATACGCTGCATCATCTCCGGCGAGACGGCGTTGATCATCTGGACTTCGCCCGCCAGTAGGGCGGCCTGGCGCGTGCCCGCCTCGGGTAGAATGCGCGCCGTGATCTTCTCGATGGCCGGCGCCTTGCCCCAGTAGTCGGGGTTGCGGGTCATGACGAACTGCTGGCGGGGGGTGAACTCGACAAACTTGTACGGGCCGGTGCCCATAGGCTTGGTGTCCATCTGGCCGGAGTCGGCGTAGGACGGCTCGACGATGTCAAGCAGGGTCAAGCGCCACAACAGGCTGGGCGTGGGGGCCGTCGTCTGGATGTCGACGGTGTTGGCGTCGACGACGGTCGCGCCCTTCACCAGGCCGTCCAGGGCGAACTGCATCCAGGCGTCGCCCTTGGGGTCAAGGGCCTTCTCCAGGCTGTACTTGACCATGTCGGCGGTCAGAGGCTTGCCGTTTTGGAACTTGGCGTTCTTGCGCAACTTGAAGCGCATCGTCGTCGGGTCGACCTGCTCCCACGACTCGGCGAGCACGGGGTAGAGCTTCATGCTGTCGTCGAACCACACCAGCGGCTCGTAGATGTGGCGCAGCAGGCTGAAGCTGGCGGCCGAACCTTCCTTGCGAATGTCCAGCGCGCCGATGTCCTGGGCGATGGCGATGGTCAACTCGCTGGCGGAGGATTTGGCGGCGGCGGCGGGGGCCGTCGTGGGAGCGGCGGCCTTGGGTGCGTCGGTGGCCTTCGCGGCGGGAGCGGTGGTGGGAGCAGCGGGGGCGGTGGTGGGCGCCGCCGCCTTGGGCGCCTCCGTCGGCTTGGCAGCGGGGGCGGTAGTGGGCGCAGGGGCCGGGGCTGCAGCGGGTGAGGCGCAGGCCATCAGGCCCGTCGTGATCAGAACCAACAGCAGCAAGACGGAGATGAGGCGTCGGCCACGGGGCACAGGCATGGTGTCCTCCTCTAATGACAAGAGCGGTAGACAGGAGTATAACAGGGCCGGCGGCGGTCATCAACGGGCTAAAGTATCAACCAACGGGGCAAGTGGTATCAAACTGCCTAGATCAAGCCGCGCTTGACGGCCTCCATGATGGCCTGACTGCGGCTGGTGACGTTGAGCTTGCGGAAGATGTCGGCTACCTTGCGCTTGATGGTCACTTCGCTCCAGTGCTCCTGGCGGGCGATCTCCCGGTTGGAGTAGCCTTCGGCGATGAGGCGCAGAATCTCGACCTCGCTGTCGGTCAGGCCCGTCTCGTAGCGGACTACCTCTTGCGCCTGGGCCTCGAACTCCTTGAGGACGCGGCCAACCAGGTCAGGGGTCAACTGGCGCTCGCCCTGATAGACCTGGCGGATGGCGTCGGCCAGCTTCTCATGGGCGATGCTCTTGAGGAGAAAGGCGTGCGCTCCGCTGCGCAGCGCCCCAAACAGGTACTCGTCCGAGTCGTAGCTCGTCAGGACGATGATCTTGATGTCGGGGTGGGCCTTGCGCAACAGCGGCAGAATTTGCAGGCCGCTGCGACCCGGCATCCGAATGTCGAGCAGAATGATATCTGGTTTGAGGTTGGCGACGCGCTCCAGGGCCTGCGTCCCATCGCACGCCTCGCCTACCACCTCGACCTCCGGCAGGTTGACGAGCATGTTGCCCAACCCCTGCCGCACCACCGGGTGGTCATCGGCGATCAAGACCCGTATCTTATGGCTCTCCATGCTCCACCCTCTGGACGCGTTCACGGGGAAACTCCAGCACAATCCAGGTGCCGGAGCGTCCCGAACGAATGTCGAATGTCCCCCCAATCGTCTGCACCCGCTCGCGCATGGCAATCAGGCCCAGCCCGCGTCCCGGCCCCGGAGTAATCTCATCCGGCTTGAAGCCGCGCCCGTCGTCGCGGATGCTGACCTGGACCATCGTAGGCGCGAAGTGGAAGACAACCTCGACGGCCTCAGCGCCGGCGTGCTTGCGGACGTTGTTGAGCGCCTCCTGCAGGATGCGGTAGATGGTGATGCGCGCCTGCGAGTTGAAGCGGAACACCGTCCCTTCGATGTGCAACTCACAGTGGATGCCCGTGCTCTTCTCGAAGCGCGCCAGGTAGACCTCGACCGACGGCAGGAGGCCCATCTCGTCTAGGCTGGACGGCCACAGGTTGTAGATGGCCTTGTGGGTCTCGGCGATAGCCTGGTTGAGGAAGGCGCTCACCTCGTGGAGGTGGGCGCGGGCGTCGGCCAGGTCGGCGGGCAGGCGCTGGGTCGCTCCCTCCACCTGGTAGAGCGCGCCATAGACGAGTTGGATGACGCCATCGTGGATGTCGGCGGCGATGCGGTGACGCTCGTCCTCCTGAATCTGGACGGTACGCGCCAGGAGGTGCTGGAGTTGTTCGGCCTTCTGACGCAACTCGTCGTGGGCGCGAGCAAGCTCGTCGTACAGCCGCGCATTGTCCAGGGCCACCGCGAGCTGGTCGGCCAGTGTCGTCAGGAGTTGCTTGTCCTTGACGGTCAGCGCGCCGACGTTGACGCTCTGGACGTCGAGGACGCCGATGACGCGGCCCTGAATCTTGAGCGGGACGGCCAACTCGGACCGCACGTGCTCGACGGTCTGGATGTAGTGCGCCTCCGCGCGCACGTCCGGGGCCAGGTAGGAGACGCCGAGGTGGGCGACGCGGCCGGTGATGCCGCCTTCGGGGGCATCGGTAATGGGCACCCGAAAGCCCAGGTGTTCCTCGCGCCCCAGGCCAATCGTCTCGCGCACTACGAGGTCGCCGCGCACGGGATCCACGAGCAGTAGGCCCATCGAGTCATAGTTGAAGGTCTGGCTGACTTCCCGCACCAATTGGGGAATCAACTCCGACAGGCTCTGCAACTGCGTCAACTGCTTGCCCGTTTCGGAGATGAGGCGCATCTCGCGCTCGCGCTGCGCCGTCTGACTATAGAGGGCCGCGTTTTCCAGGCCGAGCGAGAGGTGCGCCGCCAGCGTTTGGAGGGTCAGCAAGGCGCGGGGCGGGTCGGCGGGCGGCGCGAGGGCCACGAGCAGGACACCGAGATGGGAGCGGCGGGTGCGCAGGGGGAAGGCCAGCAGGTCGGGCGGGTAGTGAGCAGGGAGGCCCAGGCGAGACGCGGCGATGGGCTGCGGGTGGTGTAGGCTCAGCCCAGGGCGCGGCGGCCGCAGTACGCCGGCCAGCCGGGCGTGGCGCTCGGCCTGGCCCGGCCACTCGGCCTCGTCGAGGGGTTCGCCGTACCACTGCCCGACCAGGCGCCAGTCCGCGCCGGACTGCCCTGGGCAGAGCGCAATGGCGCTCAAGGCGATCGGGACGAGTTCGGGTAGGGTCGTGGCGGCGACGGTGGCGATGGCGGTGACGTCCGACTCCTGAAGAATGGCCTCAGTCCAGGCCAGAGTCATCTCCGTGCTGGCGCCTGCCATGTCGAGGGTAGTCTCGGACACGTCGACCCGCTTTCGGTATGCTACGTGCGCGGTAGGGGCTGGTGGTGCGCTATTCTAATCAGCCTGCGTCCGGGATGCAAATTCACCGAGGGCCGTGATACCACCCGGTGCGAAAGTTGACCCTGTTGACTGTTGTTCAAGGCAAGGGCGTTTGCTAAGATAGGGGCTACCTGAGTCCCTCGGAGGATGCATGCAATTTGGCCTCTGTCTGCCCAACTTCCCCTTTGGTGTCCAACCCTCGCCCGACGCCCTGCTGGGGGTCGCCCAGGCCGCCGACCGCAGTGGCTTTCACTCGATCTGGGCGACGGACCACATTCTCGTTCCACACGACAAGCCCCGCTACGGGCTGATCTATGAAGCGTTCACGACGCTGGCCTACCTGGGCGCGCGCACCGAGCGCGTGCGCCTCGGCACGTCGATCCTCGTGATTGGTCTGCGCGACGCCATCCTCGTCGCCAAGCAGACCGCAACTATCGACGCCCTGACCGGCGGCCGCATGCTGCTGGGCATGGGCGCGGGCTACATGGAGGGCGAATTCCAGAACCTGGGCGCCGACTTCAAGCGGCGCGGCAAGCACTTCGACGAGGCCGTCCAGGTCATGCGTGCCCTGTGGACGCAGGAGTCGCCGGCCTTCGACGGCCAGTTCTACCGCTTCAAGGACACCCTGTTTGGCCCGAAGCCGGCCCAGGCGGGCGGTATCCCCATTTACATCGGCGGCAACTCCGACCACGCCCTCCAACGCGCCGCCGCGCTGGGCAACAGCACCCACTTCGACGACTTCACCGCCGACCAGGTGCGCGAGGCGCGGGACAAGCTGCGCCAGTTGACCCAGGCCAACGGACGGCATGTCGCGCTGAGCGTGCGGCGCACGGTTGACCTACGGCCGGCGCTCGCCATCAGCCAGGGCAAGACGCCGCCTCAAGCGGGCGCAGGCGCGCTGGCCGGATCGATGGATGAGGTGCGGGCGGCGCTGGCCGCCTACGCCGACGCGGGCCTCGACCACTTCATCTGCCAGTTCGAGCACACGAACCAGGAAGAGCACCTGGCGCAGATTGAGCTCTTCGCCCGCGCCATCATTGCCGGGCACTGAGGCCAGCATGACGCTCACTACCGTCCGTCTCGGCTTCGCCGCGCCGCTCACCGGCCCCCAGGCCATCGTGGGCCGGCCGATGAGCCAGGCCGCCCAACTGGCGGTTGACGAGGCCAACGCGCAGGGTGGGCTGCCCTTCCGCCTGGAACTGCGGGCGGAGGACGACCTGGCGACGCCGGAAGGCGCGCAGGCGGTGGCCGAGCGGTTTGTCGCCGACGAAACGCTGCTAGGTGTCGTCGGTCACAAGAACAGTGGGCCGTCGGGCGTAGGCGCGCCGCTGTACGCGGCAGCGGGTCTGGCGCAGATCGCGCCGTCGTCCACCAACAGCGCCCTGAGCCAGCAAGGCTACCCGACCTTCTTCCGCATCTGCGCCCACGACGCCCTCCAGGGCCGCGTCGCGGCCCAATATGCCATCCGGGTGCTGGGCGCACGGTCGGTGGTCGTGCTCCATGACGGGACGGACTACGGCCAGCCGCTGGCCGAGGTGGTCGCAGCGACGGTCGAGGGCGAGGGGGCGCAGGTCGCCCGGTTCGAGGGCATCCAGGAGGGCGCACAGGACTTCAGCCCGACCGTCGGGCGCATCCAGGCCCTCCGTCCCGACCTGGTCTACTTTGGGCTGACCGAGATCGAAAGCTCGATTCTGGCGCGTCAGCTCCGCCAGGCGGGCGTCGCGACGACGCTGTTCGGCACCGACGGCTCGAAGGAGTCGCAGTTTCTGCCGCTCGCCGGGCCAGCCGGGGAGGGTGTGTACCAGACCTACGCGGGTGTCGACATCGAGAGCACGCCCACAGCCCACGCCTTTGCCGCCCGCTACCGCGCCCGCTACGGCGAGCCGCCGGTCTACGGAGCCGAGGTCTACGACGCGGTGGGGCTGCTGGCCGCCGCGCTGCGGACGGCCAGTCAAGGTGGGGCGCAACCCACTCGCCAGGCCGTTCTGGTGGCGCTGCGTGACGGCTCAGTGTTCGAGGGCGCGACCGGGCGAGTAGTCTTCGACGCCTGTGGCGACCGCGTGGACCCTACCATCACCTTGTGGCGCGTCGAGCGCGGCGCGATGCGCTTGCTCGGCGCGGCGCGCGACTTGATCCCAGAACGTGTGGCGCGATAACGGATAGCGTACGTAAGACAGGACGTGCCTATGCCTAAGCCTACGGTCAAGCTCGGCTGCTCGGCAGTGCTCAGTCGTGACCCCGATGAGGCCGTGCACGGCCGCCACATCTCTCAGGCGGTGAGACTGGCGGTCGAGCAGGCCAACGCGCGCGGCGACCTACCGTGTGAAGTGGAACTGGTGGTCGGCGACGACGGCGCGGACGCGGCCTTGGGCGTCGGAGTGGCGCAGCGGTTCATTGCCGACCCACAGGTGCTTGGCGTCGTCGGCACCATGAATAGCGACACGTCGCTAGCCGCTGGCCCGCTGTACGCTGAGGCCGGACTAGCGCAGATCTCACCTGCCGCCAGCAACCCGCAGTTGACGCAGCAGGGCTGGCCGACCTTCTTCCGCGTCGTCGCCACCGACTTGGTGCAGGGCACGCTCGCCGCCAGCTACGCCGTCGCCGTGTTGGGCGCGCGGACCATCGCCGTCATCCACGACGGGTCGAGTTTCGGCAAGCCGCTGGCGCGCATCTTTGGCCAGGCAGCGCGGACGCTGGGGGCCGAGGTTATCCTGTTCGTGGGCATCCAGCGCGGCGAGCGCGACTTTCATGAGCTGGCGCACCGCGTGGCGCGGGCCAAACCCGACCTGATCTTCTTCGGCGTCATTGAGGCCGAGGGCCGCGTTCTGGCCCGCCAACTGCGGGAAGCGGGCGTCACGGCGCGCTACTTCGGCACTGATGGCCTCAAGCCCTCGCGCTTCCTGGCGACGCCCGACTGGCCCATCGACGGACCGTACCATACCAACGCCGGCGCCGACGTCTTCCACAGCCCATCGGCGGCGCGTTTCCTGGCCGACTACCAGGCGCGCTTTGGCGAGGTGTATTCCATCTACACCGCCGAAGCCTACGACGCCGCCAACATCCTGCTCGCCGCCCTGGCGCGCGCGCCGCGCCTGGACCGCCCGTCCGTGCTGGCCGAAGTGGCCGGCACGCACGACTTCGCGGGCGCGACGGGCCATATCACGTTTGACACGCGCGGCGACCTGACCCACCCGCGCATTGGCCTCTACCGCGTCGACGGCGACCAGGCGGTCTTCCTGGGGTATGCCCACGACCTCCTGGCCGCCCAACCCGAAGCGGTGTGGAGCCTACCGTCCGAACTCGAACTCTCATAACCAAGGAGCCGACTGAATGTCCCCGCGTCCCATCTACTTTGTCCGCATGAAGCTGGACCCCGCCCAGGAGGCCGCGTTCAACGAGTGGTACAACCGCGAGTACCTGGATACGCTGCGCCCCATCGCGCCGCTGTTTGTCAACATCTACCGCTACGTCTCTGGCGAGGGCGCCGACAAGACCTACCTGACCATCTACGAGATCAAGGATGAGGCGTCAATTGACGCGGCGTTGAGCGTGTTCGACTCGCCCGAGCGCGCGCCCCATCGTGTGCAGTGGAAGGAGTGGGAGGCCAGGGCCGTCACCGAGATCCAGGCCGGCGTCTTCCACCAGATTTATCCCCAGTGAGGACCGCATGAGACCGCTTGCCAGTGTCGCGCAGACCATGCCCGGCTCGGGTATCCGCGAGATCGTCAACCTCGCGGTCAAGATGCCCGACGTCATCCGGCTGGAGGTGGGAGAGCCGAATTTCCCGACGCCACCCCACATTGTCGAGGGCGCGTTTCGTGGGATTCAGGACGGCTTCACCAAGTACACCCAGAGTTGCGGCCTGCTCTCGCTGCGTGAACTGCTGGCGCAGCGCGTGACGCGCGTCAGCGGCGTCCCCGTCACCGCCGACCAGGTGAACGTCACCATCGGCGGTGTCGAGGGGGTCCTGGCGGCCATCGTGGCGGTGGTCGAGAAGGGCGAGGAAGTCCTCATCCCTGACCCCGCCTGGCCCAACTACGAGATGTCCGTCCTGGCCCACGAGGCCGTCCCCGTCCACTACCCGCTGCACATCGAGCGGGGCTTCGTGCCGCAGCTTGAGGACCTGGAACCGCTCGTCACGCCGCGCACCAAGCTGCTCATCGTCAACAGCCCGTGCAACCCGACAGGGGCCGTCTTCCCCCGCGAGACGGTCAAGGAGCTGGTTGAGTTCGCCCAGCGCCACAACCTGTGGCTGATGGCCGACGAGGTGTACGACGAACTGGTCTTCGAGGGCGAGCACGTCAGCCCGGCCATCTACGACTCGGAGCGCGTCATTAGCATCTACAGCTTCTCCAAGACGTACGCTATGACCGGCTGGCGCATCGGCTACGTCGTCGCCAACCCCGAGGCGTCGCGGGTCATTATGAAGCTCCAGGAGCCGTTCATCTCGTCAGTCGCGGCCCCCGTCCAGAAGGCGGCCGAGGCGGCATTAACCGGCCCGCAAGACTGTGTGCGTGAGATGCGCGACTCGTACCGCGAGCGCCGCGACGCCGTCGTGGACGTCCTGAAGAGTCACAACAACTACATGTACACCCCGCACGGCGCGTTCTACATCATGGTCGATGTGAGCGAGGCCGACATGCACGCGCGCGACTTCGCGCTGGCGTTGCTCAAGGAGCGGGGCGTGGCCGTCGCGCCAGGGACGGCCTTCGGCGCGGTCGGCAGCCACACCGTGCGCGTGTCGCTGGCGACAGAGAAGTCCCAGTTGATTGAGGGCGTCAGCCGCCTGTGCGACTTTACGCGCGAGGTGAAGGCCTCGCCACGGGTGAGCGCGTATGGCTGACGAGTTGCTGCGGCTCGAAGGCATTCACAAGAGCTTCGGCAGCCTGCACGTGCTGAAGGGCATCGACCTGCGCGTCCGCCAGGGTGAACACGTCGTGCTGTTTGGGCCGAGCGGCTCCGGCAAGAGCACCCTGCTGCGCTGCATCAACCGCCTGGAAGACCCCGACGCGGGCCGCCAGGTCTTCATGGGCACGGACTATGGGCCCGACAAGACGCGGCGCGGCCCGCTGGGCTTCCTGCAGCGCGGCGGGGCGGACTTGCGGCTGATCCGCAGCCAGATCGGCATGGTCTTCCAGCAGTTCAACCTGTTCCCCCACCGCACTGTGCTCGAGAACGTGACGCTGGGTCTGCGGCGCACCAAGAAGATGAGCAACCGCGAGGCCGAGAAGAAGGCGCTGCACCACCTGGCCGAGGTCGGCATGGGCGAGAAGGCGCGCGCCTACCCGTCGATGCTGTCTGGTGGGCAGCAGCAGCGCGTGGCGATTGCGCGGGCGCTGGCGATGGAGCCGCGCCTGATGCTGTTCGACGAGCCAACGTCGGCCCTGGACCCGGAACTGGTGGGCGAGGTGCTGGCAGTGATGGAGCGGCTGGCCGAGTCGGGGATGACGATGATTGTCGTCACCCACGAGATGGGCTTCGCCCGCGAGGTGGGCGACCACCTGGTGTTCATGGACCACGGGGCGATTGTCGAGGAAGGCGGGCCAGAAGTTTTGCGCACGCCCAACCAACCGCGCACCCAGGCCTTTATCAAGGCCATCCTGTGAAATGAGGAGGCTGTGAACACCCGCTTCGAATTTCGCTGGGACTTCGTCACGCAGCGCTGGCCGGTGCTATGGGCGGGCTTGCAGATGACGATCTACATCACGGTCGTCGCCATGGCGCTGGCGCTGGTGCTGGGGCTGATTGTCGCGCTGTGCCGCATGTCGCGCAACCGCTTCGTCAGCGGCGCGGCCCAGATCTACATCAACGTCTTCCGCGCCATCCCCCTGTTTGTATTCATCATCTGGCTCTACTACGGCCTGCCCATCGTGCTGGGCATCAACTTCGATCCCATCGTGGCGGGTGTCGCCTGTCTGGCGGTGCAGTATTCGAGCTGGCTGGCGGAGATCTACCGCGCGGGGATCGGCGCGGTGGGCAAGGGGCAGCGCGAGGCGGCGATGTCCATTGGCCTGACGTCGGTCCAGACGTTCAACGACGTCGTCTTCCCCCAGGCGCTGCGCATCAGCCTGCCGCCCATTGGCAACAACTTCGTCGGCATGCTCAAGGACTCGTCCCTCGTGTCCATCATCGGCGTCTTTGAGCTAATCCGCCAGTCCCAACTGGCCGTATCGCAGACGTTCCGGCCCTTCGAGTTCTACACGGCCACCGCGCTCATCTACATCGCCCTGACCCTGTTGCTCTCGCAGGGGGTCAACTGGCTGGAGAAGCGCCAGAAGTTCTAGGCGAGGCTCAGCCTCTTCGGCTGTCACTCCGAGAATGCCATGTCGCCATCGACAGGCGATGAGCCAAGAACCCCGCCGACCGTCATGCCGGTGAGCCGTAGCCCTGAGCGAAGGGAAGGGGTAGCGAGGCATCTGCTCTGGCAGCGTTTCCAGAGGAGACCCCTCACTCCGTTCGGGGTGACAGCGGAAGGTTCTGAGCAGCGCAGCGAGGCGTCTCCTCTGGTGGCGTCGGCAGAGCAGATGCCTCCCTCTGCTCGGCATAACCGTCGAGACCATTGTCTCGATTACAACTGAATAGCTCGTGCACTGGTTTGACCTATCCTTCCCCGTCGCTCACCAGCTTGAAGGAGGAGCCTCTCATGACCCGGTTCATCAGCCGCCGTCGTTTCCTGACCACCGCTGGCGCCGCCGTGGGCTCGACCGTCATGGCGGCCTGCATGCAGCAGTCGCCCAGCATCCAGCAGTTGAACCCGACCGCCATCCCGACGACGGCCGGCGCCGCCCCGCCCACCAACGCCGCCCCAACGACGGCCAGCGTCGCGCCCACCAACGCGCCGCCTACCGCCGCCGCCAAGCAGCAGGTCCCGCCGACCGTGCCGCCCGCCGCGCCGCAGGCTCAGGCCGGTCAGTCGCTGCTGGACCAGATCCAGAAGCGCGGCAAGCTGGTCGTGGGCATGACCCTCCAGTTCAAGCCCCAGATGTACCGCGACGAGAAGAACCAGCCGGCGGGCTATGACGTCGAGTTGCTCAAGCAGATGGCCGACGACCTCAAGGTCCAGCTCGACATCCAGGACCAGGACTTCACGGGCCTGATTCCTGCCCTGCTCGCCAACAAGGTCGACATCATCTCCGTCGGTCTGGTGGGCCGCCCGGAGCGCGCCAAGACTTTGTGGTTCTCGGACCCGTACGTGCCGTACCAGCAGGTGGTAGTCGTGCCCGCCAACAGCCCGGTCAAGGATTTCCAGGAGTTGAACAAGCAGGGCAACCGCATCACCGCTCTGACCGGCTCGACGGCGGCGGACCTGGCAAAGCGCCTCTTCCCCACCGCGACGACGGTCGAGTTGGACCAGCAGCCGGCGCTGTTGGAAGTAGCATCGGGCCGCGCCCAGGGGTCCATTGTCGAGGCCTACCTGGCCGCCGACTTCGTGCGCCAGAACCCGCAGGCGAAGGTCCTCAACCCGGAGAAGCCCTTCTCGCTGGAGTTCGGGCAGTACGCCGTGCCGCGCGGCGACCTGGACTGGCTGATGTGGGTCAACTCGTGGCTGCGCTACTGGAAGGGCAAGGGCCTGCTCCAGTCCCTCTATGACCGCATCATCGGCGTCCAGTTGCAGGGCGTGCCGGTCAACACCGAAGTGCCACGCTACTAAACGCTCCCCCGTGACGGACGAGACCCGAAAGGTTTGGCCAAACCTTTCGGGTCGCATTCTGTATAGACCACCTGATACTGTTCGTCGCTGAATCTGACCCGTTGCGCTCTTGAAGCGTCACAGTAATTCATCTATCATTACGGGCAGCTAGTTATCGGTCACAGTCAATATTGAAGGATAGAGCATGGGCCGCAATTATTCACCTGCGATGCTGAAGCAATTGGAGTTAGGGGCAGGCGAGACGCTGGAGGGCGACGCCGCCCTGTTCCTGCTGAAGGCGCTGCTCCAGAGCGGCGTCAGCTACATGGGCGGCTACCCCGGCGCGCCGACCAGCACCCTCTTCGACGCCATGAGCGACTCCTACGACCCCGTCCTCAAGCCGATGGGCGTCTACTTCGAAGGCTCCGGCAACGAGGCAGCCGCCGCCGCCCTGCTGCAAATCTCCGTCGACAACCCCATTCGTGGCACGGTCAACTGGAAGGTAGTCGGGACCAACGTCGCGGCCGACGTCCTGGCCCACGTCTCGTCATCAGGCGTCAAGGGTGGCGTGGTCGTCTTTGTCGGCGAGGACTACGGCCTGGACAGCACAACCGTCGCCGAGAAGACACAGCCCTACGCTCTCAAGTCGGGCATGGCCGTCATCGACCCGCCCGCCGACCCGCAGCGCATGGCGGACCTGGTCGAGGCGGCCTTCGCGCTGTCCGAGGCCAGCGAGATGCCTGTCTTCTACCTGCTGCGGACGCGCGTCGGCAACCTCAAAGGCTCGATTGTCTGCCGTGACAACGTCGAGCCGCCCATCAACATGTACCGCAAGGTGGAGCGGCTGGACGTGGTGCGGCCGCGCATCCCGCAGCCGCCCTTTAGCCTGGACCAGGAGCGCAGCAAGTACGAACAGCGCATCCCCGCCGCGCAGCGCTTCATCATCGAGCATGGGCTGAACGAGATCAAGGGCAACCCCCATGGCCGCATCGGCCTCATCACCCACGGCGTGTTCTACAACACCACAATCCGCGCCCTGCATACCCTCGGCCTGGCCGACCTGGACGGCACGACCGACCTCGCCATCCTGAACCTCAACGTCGTCGAGCCGCTGGTCCCCGACCAGATCCTCGACTTCATCGAGGGCAAGGACTCGGTCCTCATCATCGAAGAGGGGATGCCGAACCTCATCGAGATGAACATCCGCGCCATGCTCCAGGAGTGCGGCGTGCGGGCGGACGTCCACGGCAAAGACCTGCTGCCCAAGGCCAACGAGTACACACCCGATGTCCTGATTCGTGGCCTGGCCCAGTTCCTCGCCCCGCGCGCCCCCGAGCGGTCGCTCGGTGAGCGCATCGCCGGGCGGGCGCGGGAGGTGGCGGACCATATCAAGCGCGCGGCGACGACCCTGCCGGAGACGCTGGTGCGGCGGTCGGCCATCTTCTGTACCGGCTGCCCGGAGCGCCCAATCTTCAGCGCCCTCAAGATCGCCGAGCGCGAGTTTGGCAAGGTTCACTACGCCGGCGACATTGGCTGCTACAGTATGGGCAGCTTCGCCCCGTTCTTCATGACCGACTCGGTGACGGGCATGGGCACGGCGCTGGCGACGACGGGAGCCATGCAGCAGTTGTCCCACGAGAAGATGGTGTCGTTCATGGGCGACGGCACGTTCTGGCACAGCGGCCTGACGACGAGCTTCGCCAACTCGGTCTACAACAACCAGGACGGCGTGGCCGTCATCTTCCAGAACGGCTGGACGTCGATGACGGGCGAGCAGGAGAACCCGGCCAGCGGCGTCAACAACATGGGCGACCCCATCTCCCAGATGAACATCGAGGGCACGCTCAAAGCGATGGGGGTCAAGAGCGTCGAGCGCGTCAACCCCTACGACTTCCATAGCTCGCTGAGCGCGATCCGCCGCGCCATGAACAGCGCCGAGCGCGGGCTGAAGGTCATCATCTCCGACGCGGAGTGCATGCTCCAGAAGCAGCGCCGCGTCCGCCCCGAGCGCGCCAGGGCTATCGCCGCCGGCCAGCGCGTGACCGACCAGAAGTTCGGCATCGACGACGACGTGTGCACCGGCGACCACTCGTGCATGCGCTACAACGGCTGCCCGTCGCTGACCCTCAAGCCCAGCCCGAACGCCCTGCGTGAGTACAGCATCGCCACCATCAACAACTCGTGTGTCGGCTGCGGGCTGTGCGGCGAAGTCACTCACGAGGCCGTGCTGTGCCCCTCGTTCTATCGGACCGAGGTTGTGCACAACGCGTCGTGGTGGGACCGCCTGTGGTTCGGCATTAATAGCAGCCTTATCCGCGCCGTGTCGGGTGTCAGGGTATGAACGGGTCTTCCGGCCTCACCATCCAGAGTATCATCATCTCGGCCATCGGCGGGCAGGGTGGCAACCTGCTCGCCGAGTGGACGTTCCTGGCGGCTCACCTGGCGGGCCACCGCGCCCAGTCCATTGGCATGCCGGGCCTGGCGCAGCGCGGCGGGGCCACAACCTACTACCTGGAAGTCGCCAGCGCCGACGACCCGGCCCGGCTGGCCAAGGCCGTCTTCTCGTCCTTCCCCTTCCCCGGTGAGGTCGATCTCCTGGTGGCCCAGGAGTACCTGGAAATGGGGCGCATGCTCCAGCGCGGCTTCGGCGCGCCCGACCGCACAACCGTCGTCGCCAGCACCCACCGCGATCTGGCCGTCTTCGAGAAGATGCCCATGGGCGACGGGATTGTCGACTCGGCCGACCTGGAGAAGCTAGCGCGGGAGTTCTCGCGCCAGTTTATCGGCCTCGACGTGCCGGGCGTGGTGCGCGCGCGGGGGCTGAACGAGTTGAGCGGTAACGCCGTCCTGCTCGGCGCGCTGGCCGCCTCGCAAGCGCTGCCCATCACCGTCGAGCAGTACGCCGAGGCTATCCGCCGCGTCGGCGTCGCGCCGGAGGCCAACCTCAAAGCGTTCGAGGCGGGCCTGGCGGCGGCGCGTGATCCCGGCCCGCTGACCGTCGTCAGCCACCCGGAGGCATTGGACCCGGTTGGCTCGCGGGCGGCGCGGCTGCCGACGCGCCAGCAGAGCGCCTACCGCGCCCTGGCGGAGACGTTGGGCCAGGACTACGGCCCCGACCTGGCCGAGACGCTGCTTGAGGCGACGTATCAATTGGCCGACTACCAGGACGCGCGCTACGCCGAAGAGTACCTGGACCAGGTTGAGAAGGTCTACAGCCTGGACCGTCAACTGGCCCCAGCCAACGGCGCGCGGCTGACGCAAACCTATGCCCGCAACCTGGCGACGCTGATGACCTACGAGGACGCGGTGCGCGTGGCGGACTTCAAGACGCGCCAGGCGCGCTTCGACCGCATCAAGGCCCAGTTGGGCGTCCAGCCCGGCCAGCCCTACAAGGTCGTGGACTTCCTCAAGCCCGACATGGAGGAGATCTACGGCATCTTCCCGACGTGGCTGGCCGACCCGACGGTGCGGATGTTGGGCCGCTGGTTCCACGACAGCCAGGGCGAGCCGCGCTACTGGCCGCAGACGCCCAACGCGGCCACCTTCCCCGGCTACATGACCTTCGTGTTCCTAACGTGGTTCAAGCCCTGGCGCCGCTCGTCGTGGCGCTATCGCAAGGAGAGCGCCTTCTGGGGCGAGTACACCACTGACGTGCGAGAGTTCGCCCAGGTCGACTACGCGCTCGGCTGCCTCGTGGCGACGACGGGCCAGATGATACGCGGCTACGGACACGTCCGCCGCCGCACCTTCGACACCACGCGCCGTTACCTGGACAACGTGGTGCGGCCGGTGATGGCGCTGCCGGGCGAGGCGGAGCAGGGTTATCGGCTGACGTTGCGGGCGGCTGAGGCGGCCAAGAAAGTCGTCCTGGCCGACGACAACGGCATCGACCTGGCCGAGACCCTGGCGCAGCGTATCCAGGAGCGGCACGGCAGCCTGCCCTACGACCAACTGATTGCCGAAGTCGAGAAGTCGGCGACGGTGCTGAAGCAGACCGTCCCCGTATCCATGCGGAAGGTGGCGCTATGATTGGGGTGAACGACCCACTCGATAAGCTCGCGGCGGATTGGGAGCGCGACGTGCTGGAGCCGGGTCTCAAGGCCGACCCGGAGCGCCAGGCCGAGTTCACGACAAATTCGGGCGTGCCGCTAGAGCGCGTCTACACGCCCCGTGACCTGGACGCGGCGGGCTTCGACTATGCCGCCGACCTGAACCTGCCCGGCGCGTACCCATTCACGCGCGGCATCAGCCCAACCATGTACCGCAGCAAGTTCTGGGTCATGGGCATGTACTCGGGCTACGGCTCGGCCGAGGAGGCCAACCAGCGCTATCGCATGCTCCTGCAGCAGGGCCAGACGGGCTTCTCCATCGCCATCGACCTGCCCTCGCAGTGCGGCTACGACGCCGACCACCCGCTGGCGCGGGGCGAGGTCGGCAAGGTGGGCGTGCACCTCGGTTCCCTAGAGGACATGGAGACGCTGTTCGCGGGCATCCCGCTAGAGCAGGTGCGCCAGATTCGGACGACGGCCAACGCTATCGGCCCCATGATGTTGGCGCTGTACGTCGCCGCCTTTGAGAACCAGGGCATCGACCCGCGCAACGCGCGCATGTTCATCCAGAACGATGTGCTCAAGGAGTACATCGCGCGCGGCACGTACATCTTCCCGCCCGACGCCGGCGTCAAGCTGTCGTCGGATGTCATCGAGTACTGTGCCCGCCACCTGCGCGCCTGGACCCCCCTGGCGATGAGCGGCTATCACATCCGCGACAGCGGCAGCACGGCGGCCCAAGAGGTCGGCTTTACCTTCGCCAACGCCCTGGCCTACCTCGAAGAGACACGGCGGCGTGGCCTGTCCATCGACGACTTCGCGCCCCAACTCTTCACCTTCCTGGGGGCGAGCATGGACTTTCTGGAAGAGGTGGCGAAGTTCCGCGCGGCGCGCCGCGTCTGGGCGCGGCTGATACGCGAGCGCTTCGGCGCGCAGAACCCGGAGTCGATGAAGCTGCGTATCTTCGCCTACACCCTGGGCGGCAACCTGACGGCGCAGCAGCCCCTCAACAACGTCGCCCGCGTCGCCATCGAGACCCTCGCCGCCGTCCTGGGCGGCGTGCAGTCCCTTCACTCCTCGTCGTACGACGAGGCGCTGTCCATCCCCACCGCCGAGGCCGTGACAGTCGCGCTGCACACGCAGCAGGTTGTCGCCCACGAGGCGGGCGTGACGGGGACGGTGGACGCGCTGGGCGGCTCGTATGCCGTCGAGAG
>CAZLBQ010000027.1:0-23121 GCA_964557745.1 uncultured Anaerolineales bacterium | reverse complement strand
ACGCAGCAGGCGGCAGGCAGCCAATCGGCAATCGTCAATCGTCAATCGTCAATGGCCCATCGTCCCGAAGAGTGTTTCGTCGAGAGCCTGCGCCTCTTCACCGAGGGCGGGATGGCGGTCGAGCGGGCGCGGACGCTGCGCGCCTGGGCGGAGTACGAGCTGGCCCAGGGCGACCGGGCGCGAGGCGAGGCGCTGTGGCGCGAGGCGCGGGACCTGTTCGCGGCGCTGGGCGTGCCTCGTGAGGTGGAACGGATGGGAGAGGCGCCAGAGTGAGGCGTGCGGCGCGTTTCACAGGATATGACGCGCGTCATAGCGGCGCGTTTTCACATAGGTTAAAATATGAGGGAAATTTGACCCGTGAGTCGCTGCCACGTCGCAGCCCACAAGGAGGATTCCCAAATGACCTACATCATTGCTGAGCCGTGCATCGGCGTCAAGGACCAGGCGTGCGTCGACGTCTGCCCCGTCGACTGCATCTACGACGGCGAGGATATGCTCTACATCCACCCGGATGAGTGCATCGACTGTGGGGCGTGCATGCCCGTCTGCCCTGTTGAGGCGATCTTCCCGGAGGCCGAAGTGCCGGACAAGTGGCAGAGCTTCATCGCCAAGAACGCTGATTTCTTCAAATAAGATAGGGACGATGGACGAAAGACGAAAGACGGTGGACTATCAAAACCCGAGTCCATCGTCTTTCGTTCTTTGTCGTCCGCGCCGCGTTTGGCGTCGGCGGAGAGTGGGCCTATAATTAGCGGTGGCCTGCCTACGAGAGCCGGGCTTTCCCTTTGGCGTGACGCTCCGCCAATCATTCCGAAAGGAGTCTGCAATGACAATTCGAGTCGGTATCAATGGTTTCGGTCGCATTGGCCGCCAGGTGTACAAGGCCCTGCGCGAGCGCTACGGTGATCAGGTGGATGTGGTCGCGGTCAACGATATTGGGGACCGTCCCACCATGGCACACCTGTTGAAGTATGACTCAAACTACGGCATCTTCCCGGGCGAAGTCAAGCTGACCGACGACGGCTTTGTCGCCAATGGCGACGAGGTCAAGGTGCTGGCCGAGCGCGACCCCGCCAACCTGCCCTGGGGCCAGCTAGGTGTGGATTACGTCATCGAGTCGACCGGCCTCTTCACCCAGGCCGAGAAGGCCAAGGCCCACCTGGCCGGCGGCGCGAAGAAGGTCATTATCAGCGCGCCCGCTAAGGGTGAGGATATCACCCTGGTGCTCGGCGTCAACCACGAGATGTACGACCCCGCCAAGCACACCATCATCTCCAACGCCTCGTGTACGACCAACGGTCTGGCGCCCGTCGCCAAGGTGCTGTTTGACCGCTGGGGCATCGACCGCGGCATCCTGACCACCGTTCACGCCTACACCAACTCGCAGCGCCTGCTCGACCTGGAAGCCAAGGGCGACCTGCGCGACGCCCGCGCCGCCGCCCTCAACATCGTCCCGTCGTCCACGGGCGCGGCCCGCGCCGTCGGCCTGGTCATCCCCGAGTTGAAGGGCAAGTTCACGGGTATGGCCTTCCGCGTCCCGACGCCGACCGTCTCGGTGGTGGACTTCACGGCCATCCTCAACAAGGACGCGACGGCGGAAGCCATCAACGCGGCCATGAAGGAGTACGCCGAGGGGCCGATGAAGGGCATCCTGGGTTACACCGAGGAGCCGCTGGTGTCGACGGACCTCAAGGGTGACGAGCGCTCCTCCATCTTCAGCGCCCTCGAGACGCTGGCGATGGGCAACTTCGTCAAGGTCGTGTCGTGGTACGACAACGAGTGGGGTTACTCGTGCCGCGTGGCCGACCTGGTGGCCTACATGGGCATGCGCGAAGGCGGGACCATCCGCCCGCTGCCGCAGGGTCTGCAGACCAACGTCAAGCAGCCCGCCTAATCGAACACCTGCCTGAACCGTCTCCACGAAGGACACGATGGCGCACGAGAGGGAACGTTCACCCCGTGTCGCATCGTGCTCCTTCGTGGATTCATGGGAGGACCCGTGAACAAGCAAACAATCCGCGACATCAACTGGCAGGGCAAACACGCCGTGGTGCGCGTGGACTTCAACGTGCCGATTGAGAATGGCAAGGTCGCCGACGACACGCGCATCCGCGAGTCGCTGCCGACCATCAAGTACCTCATGGAGCACGGCGCGGCCCAAGTGCTCATGTCGCACCTGGGCCGCCCCAAGGGCAAGCCCAGCCCCGAGTTCAGCCTCGCGCCCGTGGCCCAGCACCTATCACAGCTGCTTGGCAAGCCCGTCACCTTTATCCCCGAACTGAATGATGACGCCGTCAAGGTCGCCCAGGGCCTCAAGCCGGGCGACGTGGCGCTGCTCGAAAACACGCGCTTCTACGCCGGCGAAGAGAAGAACGACGCCGAATTGGCGAAGAAGTTCGCGTCCCTCGGCGAGATTTTCGTCAACGATGCCTTTGGCAGCGCCCACCGCGCCCATTCATCGACTGAGGGCATCGCTCACACCCTGCCCGCCGTCGCGGGCTTCCTGATGGAGAAGGAACTCGACTACCTCGGCCGCGCTCTGGAGAACCCGCAGCGTCCCTTCTACGCCATCCTCGGTGGGGCGAAGATCAGCGACAAGATCGCCGTCATCGAGAGCCTGCTCGGCCAGACCGAAAGCCTCCTCATCGGCGGCGGCATGGCGAACACGTTCCTCAAGGCCCAGGGCCTAAACGTCGGCGACTCGCTGGTCGAGGCCGACGCCGTCGCGACCGCCAAGTCGCTGATGCAGTCGGCGGGCGACAAGCTCGTGCTGCCGGTCGACGCCGTCATCGCCGACAAGTTCGCCGCGGACGCGCAACGCCAGGTCGTCCAGGTCAACCAGGTTCCCGACGGCTGGCGCATCCTGGACATCGGGCCGGAGACGGTTGCCAAGTTCCAGAAGATTCTCATGGACGCGCGGACCGTCGTCTGGAACGGCCCCATGGGCGTGTTCGAGATGAAGCCCTTCGCCGAGGGGACGTTCGCCATCGCGCGCACGCTGGCGAACCTGACCCATGCCGTGACCATCATCGGCGGTGGCGACTCGGCGGCGGCGGCCCACGAGTCGGGCGTGGCCGATAAGATCACGCACATCTCGACCGGCGGCGGCGCGTCGCTCGAGTTTCTCGAGGGCAAGACGCTGCCTGGTGTGGCGGCGCTGGCCGACCGCTCCTAAACGCACAGAGAGAGGCCTCAAGGGGCCTCTCTCTCCACTTCATCCTGGCCTGCCTCCCCCATTGAAGTCTCTACAAGCCGTCGCCTGCCCCACCTCCCACGCCATGCGAGGATTACAATGCCGATGGTCGACGTTGATGTGCTGGTCGCGACCTTAGCGCTCATTGGTGGGGTCATCATGACCTCGGCCCTGTTGTCCGGCGTTGTCGAGCGCAGCGGACTACCCCACGTTGCCGTGTTTCTGCTGCTGGGTGCTGTGCTTGGTCCCGCCGGCCTGCACCTCCTCGACATTGGGCTTGACGCGCCCACCCTGCGGATTGTCGCCACGCTGAGCCTGACCCTGGTCCTGTTCACAGATGCCGTCAGCCTGGACATCGGGGAGGTGCGGCGGCATAGTCAACTCGCCGCGCTCGTGCTCGGTCCCGGCACCCTACTCTCGGCAGTGCTTATCGCTGTGGCCGGGCGGTACATCCTGGGATTGGCCCCGGCGGCAGCTACCCTTCTGGGCGCGGCGCTGGCCTCGACCGATCCTGTCTTGCTGCGTGGCCTGCTCAGGCGGCGCGATATGCCGGCGGCGGCGAAGCAGGCGCTACGGCTTGAGAGTGGTCTCAACGACATTGTCCTGCTGCCTATTGTCCTGGTGGCGATGGCGGTGCTGAGCGGAGACCGGCCAGAGGGACTCCTCGAGTGGGCGCATCTGGGCATCAACCTCTTCGTGCTCGGGCCGGGCGCTGGCGTGGTGGTGGGGTTGATCGCCGTGAGTACCCTTGACCTGGTGCGGCGGCGCATCGGGGTGCGCCGCGATTACGAGGCCCTCTACTCACTCGGGATCGCCTTTGCCGCGTTTGCGGCGGCCGAGGCTGTGCATGCGAGCGGTTTTCTCGCGGCGTTCGCGGCCGGCCTCACCATCACCGCCTTGGATGTTGAGTTGTGCGACTGTTTCCTGGAATATGGCGAGACCACGGCGGAAATGGCCCTCCTCTTTACGTTCGTGCTCTTCGGGGCCTCTCTCATTTGGAGCGGCCTGACCATTATCACCCTCACCTCGCTCCTCTTCGCTGTCCTCGCCCTGGCTGTCCGTCCTGTCGTGTTGGTCGCGGCGCTAGCGCGACTTCAACTCAGCCGCCGCGCGCGCTGGATCACCGTCTGGTTTGGGCCACGGGGCCTCAGTTCGCTGCTGCTCATCCTGCTGCCGATCTTTGCCGGTGTCCCAGGCAGCGAGGCGTTGTTTCCGCTGTGTGCCCTGGTTGTGTTGCTGTCGGTGGTCATTCACGGCGCCTCATCGATGCTGGTGGTGCAACGCCGCCTGCTGACTCAGGCCGGTGGCGCGCAGCGGCCTTCGGCGGCTTCGCCTGGGCCGGAAGTCCGACCGGAGGCATCTCGCTCTGGGGCAGGCGCGTCAACCGCCATGCCAGCCGCTTCGTCGGTGTCACCCGCTACCGCCCCTGAGGCCGATGACACGGGCGCGGACGAGGACGACGACCGCATCTCGGTTGCCCAATTGCGGAACCTGCTTGAAGCAGGCGCCGCGGTGGTGATTCTCGATGTGCGAACCGAGCGGGCTTTTAACGGGAGTGCGCTGCAGCCACAGGGGGCCGTGCGCCTGCCGCCTGACCATGTGGTCGAACGGGCGACGGAACTTGGCCTGGCGCGTGACGCCTGGCTGGTGGCGTTGTGCGCCTGACACAATGAAGGGACGAGCGCCCGTGTGGCGCGTGAGCTCCAACAAGGGGGCTGGCCACGTGCCCGCGCTCTGATCGGCGGCTGGGCGGCCTGGCAAGCCGCTGGGCTACCCAGCGGCGCACGTTCCGAAGAGGCCGGTGTGGAGAATTAGCGTGGACGGGGTGGCGCAGTTCCTGGCTTGCCAGGCGAGATTACCAGCGCTAAATAGCCAGGCGGCAAAAAAAGAAGGCTCTCATGTGAGAGCCTTCAGTGGATAGCAGACGTTTTAGCTGGCCAGGTGGGCCTGAACGCGGCGGACGAGGGAGTCCTTGTTCTGGAAGCCGACGATCTGCTCGACGACCTTGCCGTTCTTGAACAGGAGGAGGGTGGGGATAGCCATGATGTTGTACTGCATCATCACGCCCTGGTTCTCGTCCACATCCACCTTGGCGATCTTGAGCTTGTCGCCCATCTCGACGGCCATCTCCTCCAGGACGGGGGCGATGCGCTTACACGGGCCGCACCACGCCGCCCAGAAGTCGGTCAGCACCGGCTTGTCCGATTCCAACACCTCGGTCTTGAAAGACGCATCCGTCACCGCCACTGGCTTCGCCATGCTCGAGTCCTCCCAACCACGCGGCACGTGGTTGTTCACTGATAAACTAAAGGGTCATCCTAGCACTAATACCGACGCACACGGCGCAACCTTTCTTACTTGACGGGCGGGGTGCGTGAGCGTCCTCGGCCCATGCTGCTTGTGTCCTGGACAGGCCTCGTGGTATAATGTGAACGGCGGCGAATTTCGCTGCAAATTCATTGGAAAAAGGCCGGGCGAAGTCAAACAGCTTGCCATTCCTGCGCCCGAGCCAGACGCGCCTCAATGTGGAGGATACCGTGGATTTCCAATATACGCATGAGCAACTCATGATCCGCGACATGGCGCGTGATTTCGCCCAACGCGCCATCGCCCCTATCGCCGCTCAAATCGACGAGACGGGCGAGTTTCCGTACGCGACGGTCAAACAGATGGGCGAGTTGGGGCTGATGGGCCTAATGACGTCCGAAGCCTACGGTGGCGCGGGCGCTGACACCGTCTCCTACGTCCTGGCGATGGAGGAGATTGCCAAAGTCTGCGCCTCGCACTCGGTCATCATGTCGGTCAACAACTCGCTGGTGTGCGCAGGCATCGAGAAGTTCGGCACCGAGGAGCAGAAGCAGACATTCCTCGTCCCGCTGGCGAGTGGCAAGGCCATCGGCGCGTACTCGCTGACCGAGCCGCAGTCCGGTTCGGACGCGGGTAACATGAAGACCATCGCCCGCCGCGAGGGCGACGGCTACGTCATCAACGGGCGCAAGTCGTGGGTGACGAGCGGGCCGGTCGCCGACTTCATCCTGCTCTTCACCTCGACCGACCCCGGCAAGGGCAGCCGGGGGACGTCGTGCTTCCTGATTGATACGACTCAGCCGGGCTTCGCGCGCGGTCGGACCGAGCCGAAGCTGGGCATCCGGGCCTCGGCGACGTGCGAGTTGATGTTTGACGGCTACTACGCCCCCGAGTCGCGGCGGCTGGGGCAGGAAGGCGACGGCTTCAAGATCGCCCTCACCATTCTCGACGGTGGGCGCGTCGGCATCGCGGCCCAGGCATTGGGCATCGCCCAGGCCGCCTATGAAGCGTCGGTGGCGTACGCTAAGGAGCGCCACGCGTTCGGCCAGCGTATCGCCGAGTTCCAGGCCATCCAGTTCACCCTCGCCGACATGGCGACGCGCGTCGAGGCAGCGCGCTTGCTGACCCTCAACGCGGCGCTCAAGAAGGACCGCCACGAGCGGTTCAGCCAGGAAGCGTCGATGGCGAAGGTGTACGCCTCGGAGACGGCGATGTGGGTCACGACCAAGGCGATCCAGGTCCACGGCGGCGTTGGCTATAGCAAAGACTTGCCTCTGGAGCGCTACTTCCGCGATGCCAAGATTACGGAGATCTACGAGGGCACGAGCGAGATTCAACGCCTCGTCATCGCACGCAATATCCTCGCGTAGCTAACTTCTTCACTATCCGTCCGAACTGAGCTATCTCGGTTCCCTGATCCCCGGAGGCCGCTATGGCGACTACCCTCAAGCCCGATGTCCCGGCGAACGCGGCGCAGCCCAACGGCGGCTCGCCCGACAGCGCCTCGAAGGTTCACCCCCTGGTGCGCCGCCTGCGCGAGATGCGGGCGCAAGCCCGTCTGGGCGGCGGCGAAGTCCGCATCCAGGCGCAACACGACAAGGGCAAGTTGACCGCCCGCGAGCGGATCGATCTCCTGCTCGACGAGAACTCGTTCCAGGAACTGGATATGTTCGTCACCCACCGCACCGACGCGTTTGGGCTTGAGAAGCAGAAGTTCCTGGGTGACAGCGTTGTGACGGGCTATGGCACGATCAATGGCCGCCTCGTCTACGTCTACTCGCAGGACTTCACCGTCTTTGGCGGCTCGCTGTCCGAGGTGCATGCCGAGAAGATCTGCAAGATCATGGACATGGCGATGAAGAATGGCGCGCCCGTGATCGGGCTCAACGACTCAGGGGGCGCCCGCATTCAAGAGGGGGTCGTCAGCCTGGGCGGCTACGCCGACATTTTCCTCCGCAATACCCTGGCCTCGGGGGTCATCCCGCAGATCTCGGCCATCATGGGACCGTGCGCCGGCGGCGCGGTGTACTCGCCGGCCATCACCGACTTCATCATCATGGTGAAGAACACCAGCCACATGTTTGTGACGGGGCCGGAAGTCGTCAAGACCGTGACGCACGAGGAGGTGACGTTCGAGGATCTCGGCGGCGCGATGGTCCACAACAGTATGAGCGGCGTGGCGCACTTTGCTGCCGAGAATGAGGCCGACTGTCTATCGACGCTGCGCAAGCTGATGAGCTATCTCCCCCAGAACAACATGGCCGACCCACCGCGCATGCCGACCCACGACGATCCGTTACGCATGGAGGAGCGGCTGGACGAAATCGTGCCCGACAACCCCAACCGACCCTACGACATGCAGGAGATTATCCGCCTGGTCGTGGACGAAGGCGAATTCCTGGAAGTCCAGCCCCACTTCGCCGGTAACATCCTCATCGGCTTCGCGCGGCTCAACGGGCGGTCGATAGGTATTGTCGCCCAGCAGCCACAAGTCCTGGCCGGTGTGCTCGACATCAACTCATCGCTCAAGGCGGCGCGCTTCGTGCGCTTCTGCGACTGTTTCAACATCCCCATCATCACCTTCGAGGATGTGCCGGGCTTCCTGCCGGGCCTGGGCCAGGAACTGGGGGGCATCATCAAGCATGGCGCCAAGCTCCTGTACGCCTACTGCGAGGCGACAGTTCCCAAGATCACCGTCATCACCCGCAAGGCCTACGGCGGCGCGTACGACGTCATGAACTCCAAGCACGTGCGCGGCGACATGAACTTCGCCTGGCCGACGGCTGAGATTGCCGTCATGGGCCCGGAAGGCGCGGTCAACATCATCTTCCGTAAGGAGATTGCGGAGTCGAGTGACCCCGAGGCGACGCGGGCGCGGCTGGTCCAGGAGTACCGCGAGAAGTTCGCTAACCCGTACGTCGCGGCGGCGCGTGGCTATATCGATGACGTCATCGAGCCGCGGGAGACACGCCCGAAGCTCATCAGCGCCCTGGAGATGCTCGCCAATAAGCGCGACTCGAACCCGCCCAAGAAGCACGGCAACATCCCGCTGTAACGGACGCAAGACGATAGACGATAGACGATGGGCGGAGAGCAACCGTCTATCGTCTATCGTCCATTGGCCGACCTGCGCCTCAGGAGCCGCCTCATGCCCGAAATTGAACTCCAGTCCGCTGCGGCGGCTGCGCGCACCCGTACCCCCGGCGGTATCCCCATCACCGTCAACGAGCGCTTGCAGCGCGCGCCCTGGTGGGCGCTGGCCCTGGCGATTGGCGGGTTTATCATTATCCTGCAGGTTCTCACCAACGAGACATACCGGCAGGTCCTGAACTACATCGGCGACGGCATCGCCTACACTATCCTCATCAGCGTCGTCGCCTACACCCTGGCCCTCATCCTTGGCCTGTTCCTTGGCCTGGGACGCGTCGCCCGCAACCCCGTCATCTACAACATCGCCACCCTCTACGTCGAGGTCGTTCGTGGCGTCCCGCTCCTGGTCCTCCTGCTCTACATCAACATCATCGTCGCCCCGGCCCTGGTCAACAACGTGCCTCAGGTCGCCCTGCCGCTGGGTTTGCGCGACGCGCTGTGGCGCGCCATCTACGCCCTGGCGTTGGGCTACGCCGCCTACCTAGGCGAGGTCTACCGCGCCGGTATCGAGGCCGTCCCGCGTGGCCAGAGCGAAGCCGCTGCCAGCCTCGGCATGTCCCGTTTCCAGATGATGCGCTATGTCATCCTCCCCCAGGCGATTCGGACTGTCCTGCCCGCGCTGGCGAATGACTTCATCGCCATGATCAAGGACAGCTCGCTGGCGTCGGTCATCGCCGTGTCCGAGTTGACCTACCTGACGCGCCTCAACCAGGCCCGCACCTTTACTGGCATCCCCAACTGGAACATGGCGGCCCTGCTCTACCTCATCATGACGCTGGTCGCCTCGCTCGGCGTCCGCTTCATCGAGCGCCGCAACCGCACCGAACGCTAAACGACGGCTGACGGCTGACCGCCGACGGAGGCCACTATCGCCTGCCGACGGCGGTCGGCGGCCCGTCGCCCGTCGTTACTCCTGCCCCCCTGCCCCTCTGCTCCCCTGCGTGCTGCCTGCTGCCTGCGACCGACTAAAGTCGGCGCTACATGCTTCCGCCTTCCGCCTTCTGCCTTCTGCCTTCCGCCTTCTGGCCTCCCCCTGGCCCTCTTCTTGCCCATTTGCCGCGTTGCCTATACTTTGTTCAGGCGACGCCCAAGAGGAGGCGGCAGTGCGATTTGGCTTCCCGTGTATCTCGACGCTCCGACCCGACATCTCGTGCCAGCACACGACGATTCTGAAGTACGCCACGCCCGACAAGATCGAGGCGCTGGCGCGCGGCAACATCGTCGGGCTGCGCGCCATGCTCGACCACGTGGCCGGGCTGGGCCTGGGTCTGTTCCGCATCGGCGAGGCGTTCATCCCCTTCGCGTCGCACCCGGCTGTCGGTTTTGACTGGCGGATGGTCCTGGCCGATGACCTGGCCGCCGTCGGCGCGCATGCCCGCGCCCTGCGGCTGCGCCTGAGCTTCCACCCCGGCCCCTACACCGTCCTGAACTCGACGCGCCCCGACGTGATTCAGCAAGCCATCCGCGACCTCGATTACCAGGCGGGCGTACTGGACCTGCTCGGCCAGCCCCTGGATGGCAAGGTCATTCTCCACGGCGGCAGCACCCAGCCGTCCAAAGCGGAGGCGGCAGCGCAGTGGATCGCCGTCGCCAACGACCTGCCGCCCGCCATCCGCGCGCGCCTGGTGATCGAGAACGACGAGCGGTTGTGGGGCGTGGACGACGCCTTGGCGCTGAGCGCGGCGACGGGCATCCCCGTCGTCTTCGACGCCTTTCACCACAGTGTGTACCCAGGTCCCAAGTCCGACGACCTGACCGCCACCCTGCGCGCCGTGTTCGGCACCTGGCCTGCCGACCAGACGCCCAAGATTCACTTCTCGTCGCAGGCGCCCGCCAAGCGGCCCGGCGCCCACGCCGATGACATCGACCCGGCTGAGTTCGAGCGCTTTCTCGATGAGACAGCGGGCGTGGGCCGCGACTTCGACGTCATGTTCGAGGCAAAATCAAAGGATGCGGCGGTCGTTAAGCTGCTCCATGCACTGTACAGCCAATTGGAGAGGGCACCTGAGTTCTGATTGGTTGACACTCGTGTTCTTTGAGACTACACTTGCTGCGCCATGACCTTCGACATTGGTACGAAGCGCATGGCATAGACCGTAAAGAGATCAAGCGCAAGCGCTACCTGGATTAAAACCATGACATTGCAGTTCCTTGATCAGGCTCACTTCGCCGTCTGTATCAATAACGACGGCTATCCTGCGTCGCTCGAACTGCACAAGATCTATCGCGTTCTGCCGGACGAGGATGCCGCCGCCGATGGCGATGTGCGCGTGATTGACGAGAGTGGGGAGGACTATCTCTATCCGGCCTCCTACTTCGTCCCCATTGACGTGCCACAGGCCGTTGAGCGCTCCCTCTTGAAAGCCTCTTGACAAGAACGTATGTTCTGATATATAATAGAGACAATCGAATATCCTAGCCTGTCTGGGCAGCTAACACCTTACTCTGCGGAGGTCTCTATGTTGCAGCCGCTTGCCCACATCCGTGACGCCGACCTGGCCGCCTTCCGCGCCCGCTTCGTCAACCGCGACGACGTCTACGCCCGTCAGTGGGACGACGGGCAGGGCTGGAGCCGGGTCGCCGCCCCCCTGACCGACGACGTGCTCCGCGCCCACCTGCGGGGCTTCCTCACCATTGGCTTCTATACTCCCGACCACAATGGCATGACGCGCTGGGCGTGTGTCGACTTCGACACCCAAGACGGTGTGAAGCGCGCCCAGGCGCTCCAGAAGCGCCTCGCCTCGTCCGACCTTGCCGCGCTGGTCGAACTCAGCGCCGAGGGCCGCGCCCACTTGTGGCTGTTCTTCGCCGCGCCGACCTCAGCCGCCCCGGTCCGTCACGCCCTCCTGCGCCTCGTCGCCGACATGAGCTGGCCCGCTCAGCCGGGCGTGGTCGAAGTCTTCCCCAAGCACGACACGGTCGAGGCGGGCGGCTTCGGGGCGCTGCTGCGTGGCCCGCTAGGCCGCCACCGCCGTGCGGGCGGCCAGATCTTCCCCCTGGTGCGCTACGACGCGGCGGCCGGGCGCTACCAGCGCGGCGGCCTGCCCACACTCCTGGCGACGCCGCCAGTCGAGGGCGCGGCGCTGGTCAACCTGGCGGCGACCTTACCGGACGCGCCCGCTGCCGAGCCTGAGCCGCGCCGAGGGCAGGCCGGACGCGCGGACAACGTCAAGCGCTCGCCGCTGACGGAGGCCATCTACGCGCGGCTGACGGTGCGCCAGGTCCTCGCCGAGAAGGGCATCACCGTCAATCGGGCGGGCAAGGCCGTCTGTCCCTTCCACGATGATCACCACCCGTCGCTGCAGGACTATGGCACGCACTTCTACTGCTTTGGCTGTGGGGCGAAGGGGGACGTCATTACCCTGTTTCAGATGCTCCACCACTTCCCGGACCGCTGGCGGGCGCGCGACGCGCTATGTGACCGCCTCGGCCTTGACCCGGATGAAATACGCGGCGCCGGGCGGACAAAGGCGTCCGTCCGGCGCGGGCCGCGCGTGGTGCAGCTCTCGTTCTGGCGCGACCTGACGCAGTCGGCCTGACGGTGTGACGGCGGACCAAAGACGAAGGACGATAGAAGGATGGAGCATCTCCATCGTCTATCGTCCTTCGTCTGTTGTCCAGAGTCGTTTACAGGCCCACGCGGTCGTTCTCACCCGGCTGGGGGACGCGGTGGCGAGCGGCCAACTCGATGCGGCGCTCCATCCACAACTGCTCCAACTCGCGGGTGATGTCGTCGATGCGCCGCCGCTCGACCGCGCCCAGACTGCCTTTGCGGAGAATGCTCTGCCGCTCGTTGGCGAGCTTGTTGATGCGGTCGATCACGTTGGACTGCTCGTCGCGCTTCTCGTTCTGCTGCGGCGGTCTCTTCTTCTCGTCGGCCATCGTCGTCCTCCTGAGATTGGGACGTATTCTACGCGGTGTGCCTGAGTAAGTATAACTCTTAGCCTATCTTAGATGAAATCGACAAGGGCCTTCTTACTCAGGTGCGCCATGTCCTAGAGCGGCTCGAAGCGGGCCTGGAAGAAGCGCAGGTATTTGGGTTCGTAGACCAGCTTGAGGCCGCGCGTCTGGGCCGCGTTGTCGTAGACGGCCTTGACCGACTCGGCGACGACATCCATGTGCGCCTGGGTGTAGACGCGGCGTGGAATGGTCAGGCGCGTCAGTTCGAGCTTCGGGTAGTAGTGGTCGCCGGTGGCCTTGTCGCGGCCCGCGCTGACGATGCCGCGCTCCATGGAGCGGATGCCCGAGTCAAGGTACAACTGGGCGGCGAGGGTCTGGGCCGGGAACTCGTTTTGGGGCAGATGCGGGTAGAAGCGGCGGGCGTCGAGGAAGATGGCGTGGCCGCCCACCGGCTGGACAATGGGAATCTCCCAGTCGGTGAGGAGTTCACCCAGGTAGCGCACCTGGCCGATGCGGGCGCGGACGTGCTCGTCCTGCACCGACTCGACGATGCCAATTGCCATCGCTTCCATGTCGCGCCCGGCCAGGCCGCCGTAGGTGTGCAGACCCTCGTAGATGACGACGAGGTTGCGCAGTTCGTGGAACAGCTCCTCGTCGTTGACGGCCAGCCAGCCGCCAATGTTGACCAGACTGTCCTTCTTGGCGCTGATCCACGCGCCGTCGGTGTAACCGCAGAACTCTTTGAGGATGGCGGCGATGGACTTGTTCTGGTAGCCCGGCTCGCGCTCCTGGATGAAGAACGCGTTTTCCACCATGCGCGTCGCGTCGAGATAGACCCGGATGCCGTGGCGGTCGCACAGCTCACGCAGGCCACGCACGTTGGCCATGCTCACCGGCTGGCCGCCCGCCATGTTGACCGTCCCGGCCAGGCTCACATAGGGAATGTTGGCCGCCCCGACGCGCTGGACGACGGCTTCGAGCTTGTCCAGGTCAACGTTGCCTTTGAACGGGTGGGGGTTCTGCGGGTCATGGGCCTCGTCGATGATGACGTCGACGAACTGCCCGCCCGCCAGTTCCTGGTGCTGCCGTGTCGTCGTGAAGTACATGTTGCCGGGGATGGTATGGCCCGGCCGGATGAGGGCTTGGCTGAGGAGGTGCTCGGCGCCGCGCCCCTGGTGCGTCGGAACCAGGTAACGGTAGCCGTAGTAGGTCTGCATCGCCTCTTCCAGATGGTAGAAGTTGCGGCTGCCGGCGTAGGCCTCGTCGCCGAGCATCATGCCTGCCCACTGGCGGTCGCTCATGGCGTTGGTGCCACTGTCGGTCAGCAGGTCGATGTAGACGTCGTCGGAGTGGAGCAGGAAGGTGTTGTAGCCCGCCTCGGCCAGGGCCTGGGCGCGCTCCTCGCGGCTGATGACGCGCAGCGGCTCGACCATCTTGATTTTCCAGGGTTCGGCCCACGAGCGGCGGCCAAACTGCTGGCCCATGGTCTGTGGAGTAGGTAACGTCATTGTCTCTCTCCCTTCATGGTAATGGCAGCGCCGTCGTCGACTTGACCTCATTGAAGACGACGCTGGTGTGGATACGGGCGACGCCGGGCAGGGGCGTCAGGCGGTCGACGAGAAAGCGTTCCAGGTCCTTGCGGTTGCGCACGACCACCTTGAGCAGGTAGTCATACTCGCCCGTCAGGTGGTAGCACTCCTGGACTTCGGGCATGTCACGAATGGCAGCGCGGAAGGCCTCGACGCTCTCCAGGCGGTGCAGTTGCAGGCTCACCTGGACGAAGCACAACAGGTCAAAGCCGAGGCGGTCGCGGTCCAGGACGGCGGCGATCGCGCGGATGACACCGCCCTCTTCGAGCCGCTTCAGGCGAGCGTGGGTGGCGGGCGGCGAGAGATTCACCTGGCGCGCCAGGTCGGCGTTACTGATGCGGCCGTCGGTCTGGAGGATGCGCAGGATGTCCCGGTCGACGTCGTCCAGCCGAGTCTCTGATGAATCTTTTATCATATTCGGCCTCGCTTGTCAATGATTATTCGGTAGTATAGCGAATAATCAAGAGAAAGACAAGTTAGGCGACGCTAGAGAGGGGCTTTCTTCTTTGCGGGAACGCGGCGGGAGGCAGAGGTTGAATTTTCTTCGGTACGGGGAGGATGAAACTGATCCACTAAGGACACCAAGACACACGAAGACTCGGAACCCTTCGTGTGTCTTGGTGTCCTTAGTGGATAGCCTGACTTGGCAGATGGTCAGTCGGGAACCAGGACACGCGCGGCGCGGGCCGCGCCAACAATGCCCGCCTCGTTGAACATGGCCGCCGGGACGAGTGGGGCCTGAGTGTGGAGGTACGGGAAGAACTTGGCGTGCTCTTTGCTGACGCCGCCGCCGAAGATGATGAGGTCGGGCGAGAAGAGCTTCTCGATGAGCGCCAGGTACTCGTCCACCCGCTCGCTCCAGTCCTTCCAACTCAGCTTCTTGTCATCGCGCACCGAAGCGGCGGCGCGCTGCTCCGCGTCCTTGCCGCGCATCTCCAGGTGGCCTAGCTCGGTGTTGGGGACGAGGATGCCGTTGACGAAGAGGGCGCTGCCGATGCCCGTGCCGAAGGTGAGAATAATCACGACGCCGGAATGGTCCTTGCCCGCGCCAAAGATCATCTCGGCCATGCCCGCTGCGTCGGCATCGTTGAGCAGGAGGACAGGGCAGCCTGTGGTCTCGGCGAAGAGGTCCTGGCCGTTGGTCCCAATCCATGACTTATCGACGTTGGCCGCGCTCTTGACGACGCCGTGCTGGACCACCGCCGGGAAGGTGCAGCCGATAGGGCCGCGCCAGTTGAAGTGCTGGACGACCTGGGCTACCACCTTCGCCACCGCGTCGGGCGTCGAGGGCTGGGGCGTCACCAGGCGGAAGCGCTTGCCCACCAGCTCGCCACTGTCCACGTGCACCGGCGCGCCCTTGATGCCTGAGCCACCAATGTCGATGCCGAGAATCTCCATGCCCCCTCCGCGAAGTATCAAGTAACAAGTACCAAGTTTCAAGTAAGAAGCCTCCGTACCTGAAACTTGAAACTTGAAACTTGAAACTTGTTACTTTTGCGCGTGTCGTATACCGCTCTCGCCCGCCACGATGAGGTCGGTCGCCAGGCCGAGGAACAGGCCGTGCTCGACAATCCCGGCGCGGGCCGCCAGGGCGTGGTCCAGCTGCGCGAGGTCATCGATGGGGCCGAACGCGCAATCGAGGATGAGGTTGCCCTGGTCGGTGTGGTAGACCGCGCCATCCTTCTCCCGCAGCGTCACCTGTGCCCCCAGCCCCTCGATATAGCGGCGCGTCGCCCCCCAGCCAAACGGGACAACTTCGACCGGCACCGCCCACCGCTCGCCGAGGCGCTGCGATAGCTTCCCCTCGTCGACGACGATAATCTCGCGGCGACTGGCCTGGGCCACGATCTTCTCGCGCAGCAACGCCCCCCCGCCCCCCTTGATGAGGTTGAGGGCGGGATCGACCTCGTCCGCGCCGTCGATGGTCAGGTCGACGACGGGATGCTCTTCCAGCGTCGTCAGCGGGATACCCAGCCGTTGGGCCTCGCTCTCCACAGAAAGCGAGCACGGGATGCCGTAGATGTCGCGTAGTGTACCAGATTGGAGCAAACGGGCAAGTTTGCGCACGGCGAAAACCGCTGTGCTGCCGACGCCGAGGCCGACGATCATGCCGCTCTCGACGAAGTCGACGGCGCGCTCGCCGGCCTGCTGCTTAGGGGATGGGGAAGACGCGGCGGACATGGCCAATCTCCTCGGTGTGAGTTCTTTACAACCCGGCGGCGGCGGCCTGGTCCACCAGCCACAGCAACTCGCCGTCGGTGGGCTGGATGGCCTGCGCGGGCAGCCGGTGCGGGTCGCGCGGGCCGTTGAGGACCTCGGCCAGCCGCTCGGCTTTGGCCTCGCCTGCGACGAGGAAGGCGACGCAGGCGGCGGCGTTGATGGTCGGCAGGGTCAGGGTGATGCGCCAGTCGGCCAGCTTCGGCACGTAGTTGGCCACCACCCAGCGCTCGGCCTCGTCCAGCGCGGCGGTACCTGGGAAGAGCGAGGCGGTGTGGCCGTCGTCGCCCATGCCGAGCAGGAGCAGGTCGAAGCGCGGCCGCGTACCTCGGAAGAACGCGCGCAGGACCGCCTCGTAGTCGTCGGCGGCCTCGTCGGGCGGCAATTCGCCGCGGATGCGGTGGATCTGCGCCGACGAGATGGGCACCTCTTCGAGGAGCGCCTGCTGGGCCATCAGGTAGTTGCTCTCATGGTGGTCGGGCGGGACGGCGCGCTCGTCGCCCCAGAAGACCTGGACGTGGGTCCAGTCCACTTCGTGGCTCAGGGGGTGCTCGGCGAGGCGCTGGTACATGGCTTTGGGCGTCGAGCCGCCCGAGAGGGCGACGGCGAAGCGGCCGTGGTCGGCAATGGCGTCGCGCGCGCGCTGGACAAACAGTTCGGCGGCCGCGGTGGCGAGCGCTCCGGGGGTGGCGTAGATGATAGGTGAGGTCATGAGTCTCCTGCCGCTTTGACGGCGTGCCCGCCAAACTGGTGACGCAACGCTGCCAGGAGCTTGTCGGAGAATGGCTCCGGGTCGCGCGAGCGGAAGCGACGTTCCAGGGCCAGGGTGATGACGGGAATCGAGACGCCCAGGTCGATGGCCTCCATGACCGTCCAGCGCCCCTCGCCAGAGTCCGGGACATAGGCTGCGATGTCGGCCAGCGTTGGGTCAACGGCCAGGGCCCGCTCGGTCAGGTCCAGCAGCCACGAGCGGACGACACTGCCGTAGCGCCGTATTTCGGCGATCTGGTGCAGGTCGAGACCGAATTCCGTCTTGCGCTGCATGAGCTGGAAGCCCTCGGCGTAGGCCTGCATCAGCCCGTACTCGATGCCGTTGTGGACCATCTTCACGAAGTGCCCCGCCCCAACCGGCCCGACGCGTCCCCAGCCCTGGTCGGCGGCGGGCGCGAGGGTCTGGAAGATGGGCGTCAGGCGGCTGACGACGTCAGGCTCCCCGCCAATCATCATGCTGTAGCCTTCGGTCAGCCCCCACACGCCGCCGCTGGTGCCAACGTCGACGAACTGCAACCCGCGCTGGTGGAGGGCCTCGCCGCGCCGAATCGAGTCCTTGTAGTTGCTATTGCCGCCGTCGATGATGACGTCACCTGGCTGGAGGGCGTCGGCCAGGTGCTGAATCGTCGTCTCGGTCGGCGCGCCGGAGGGGACCATGACCCACACGGCGCGCGGCGCGCTGAGCTTGACGGCCAGGTCGGCCAGCGACGCAGTCGGGACAACCCCCGTGGTGACAAGGGCGGCGACGGCGGTCGGGTTGCGGTCGTAGCCGACGATGCGATGCCCGCCCTGGATCAGCCGCGTCGCCATGTTGGCGCCCATCTTCCCCAGCCCAATCATCCCCAGGTCCATGCCCATGCCTCCCAAAAGTAGGGGCAGGGCCGGCCCTGCCCCTACCGCCATACCCCATTACGCCGGGGTCGCTTCCATCTGGCTGCGCTTCTGCTCCAAGCCCGCCAGCAGGCTCTCGAACGACTTGGCGAACGAGGCGACGCCTTCGTCCAGCAACTGCTGCGTCACCTGCTCCAGGTCAATGCCGAGGGCCGCCAGCCGCGTTAGGTAGTCCTTCGCCTGCCCCACTCCGGCTTCGAGGGTTGGCGCCGGGTGGCCGTGGTCGAGGATGGCATCCAGCGTCGCGGGCGGGACGGTGTTGACGGTGTCGGGGCCGATGAGGCTATCGACGTACAGCGTGTCGGAGTAGCGCGGGTCCTTGGTGCCCGTGCTGGCCCACAGGGGCCGCTGGACGTGCGCGCCCTTTGCCTTGAGGGCATCCCAGCGTGGCCCGGCGAAGATGTGCTGGAAGCGGGCGTAGGCGACTTTCGCGTTGGCGATGGCGATCTTGCCGCGCAGGGTGGAGGGCTTGGGGCTGGAGGCCGGGGCGGTCTGGGTCTGAGTATCCAACTGATCGAGCTTCTTGTCGACCAGGGTATCGACGCGGCTGACGAAGAAGGACGCGACGGACGCCGTGTGGCTCACGTCGCCGCCGCTCTGCGCCAACCGTTCCAGGCCAGCGATGTAGGCCTCGGCGACAGCCTCGTACTGCTCGATGCCGAAGATGAGCGTGACGTTGATGTTCAGGCCGGAACCAATGAGGACGGGGATGGCCTCCAGCCCGGCGGGCGTCGCCGGCACCTTGATCATGACGTTGGGGCGGTTGAGGGCCGACCACAGCCGTTTGGCCTCGCCAATCGTCCCTTTGGCATCGTTGGCGAGCGTGGGGCTGACCTCCAGGCTCACGAAGCCGTCTGCGCCGTGGGTGCGGTCGTAGACCGGGCGCATCACATCCGCCGCGCGTTGGATGTCACCGACCGCCAGGGTCTCGTAAATCTGGTCGGTCGTCTTGCCCTCGCCGATCAGGCGGCGGATGTCGTCATCATACGCGTTGCCGCTGCTGAACGCCTTGTCGAAGATGGTGGGGTTGGAAGTGAGACCGCTGACACCCTGCTCGACGAGGCGCTGCAGCTTGCCGCTGTCCAGCAGGGGGCGGTCGACAAAGTCGAGCCAGATGGACTGGCCGAGGCGATTGATGTCCTGAATCTTTGTCATGACAGGCTCCTTCTCTAATAACACAAGCATGACTTGAGATGCAATGTTACCCCCAACCGAGCGAACGCGCAAGAGTGACGCGCTGTTCGCTGTCCTGAAGATGAAAGGAGCAAGAATTGCACCTATGAGCCGACAAAGCGCCCTAGTAGGCGCTGGATGAGCCACAACAAGAAGGGCATCAGCAACGCTGGAACCACAAGACGCGGCGTATCGGGGTGCCACGGCCAGGTCGGAATGCGGTCGAGGCGCTGCTCGGCCAGGTTGAGAGCCTGAATGGTGGTGTGGATGGCGCTCAGGTCGGCTAGCTGGTTGGAGCGGACGTGGCGCTGCAACTTGAGAATCGCCTCGTCCATGCAATAGGCGATCGCGGCCTTGCGCCGCGCTTTCTCGTCCACCAGTTCACGGTGAATGCCCAGCAGCGGTACGACGAAGACAATCCCGCCGAGCACCGGCACCAGGATGGCAAAGGCCAGACCCGACAGCGAGGACAGGACGCTGGGCGAGGCCGCGAGCCAGAGGTACTCGGTGAATGTGATGCTCAGGGCGAGGAAGGCTGACACGCGTGAGAAGGCGTAGATCGGGATGGGGTGGAAGAGGTCGATCTGGACATAGTGGGCGTAGATATGGCTCATCAAGCGCAGTATATTGAGGCTGGCATAGACGGCAACCCCTAGCCCGGCGAACACAAACCCCAGCAGCAGGCCGTCCACAACGGTCGCCAGCGACGACGTGAAGAACTTGAGGTTCCTGAACAGGCCCGTCGGGCCGTCGTAGAGGAGCCAGACGATCAGGACAGCGACGCCAATGAGGCTGGCCAGCAAGCCAGGCCGCGCCGGAATCGTCGTCAACTGGTAGGCCAGCAGTTCATACTCGTGCTGGTCCACAATCAGGGCCGGCCGCATATCACGCAGCGCTCGCTTGCCGACATCGTCGATGGCGTGCGTCACGCCCAGAATAGCGACGGCGACCGCGGCTAGAGCCGCGTGGGTCGGGTAGAACGTTCCGACGGGATAGGCGCCATCCCGCCACTTGATCGCGGTGACCAACGCGAAGACGACAATCCCCAGGCCGATAAAGGACACCCAGACCGGGAAGGGTAGACGCTTGATACGCGCGATGAACCATTCCAGCCAACTCGGTGCGTAGGGACGAGAGAAAACGGGGGAAGCGGGCAGCGACGGAGGTGGGGGGACGCTCGTCATACAGGAGTCTCCTACAGGTCGTCGCGATGAGACGGCTACCTCCCCCAAGTGTACCCATATTCACCGCCTTGTCCAGAGATGGCTTCAGCCTCCCACGTGCACCACCGGGCGCTGAGTGGGGTCCGGCTCGACACGGCGCAGAATCTCGTGGGTGACGGGCGCGATGTCGCCCTCGCCGAACACCAGGAAGCGCAGCAGGTGCTTGATAGGGTTGTCCTCCGTCCACTCGAAGTAGACATGAGGCGTCTTGCCCGTGCGCTTGTGAATGTCTAGCAAGAAGGCGGCGATGGCGTTGGCGACGGACGGGCTTTCGGCGCGCAGGACATGGTAGCCCCCGACCTCGACCCCCTGGACCTTCAGCACGTCCTCGAAGTTCGAAGCGTCGCACACGGTGATCTCCAGGAAGAGGACGGGGTCCCCCGGCGGGAGGTGCGTGTCGATGCGGACCTCGGCTTCCTTGCGGTGGTACTCCGCCTCGTCGCCCGCATCGAGATGGTTGGCAATGAAGCGAATCTCCCCGTGGCTCGCTTCTCGGATAAAGCGGTCCGCGGTGGGGTCTAGCTCGACGCGCTCGTGGCGAATCTCGGTCGAGCGCCAGACGCGGGAGATAAGCGAGGTGACAATGATCAGGCCGATAAAGAAGGAGGCGATCTTGATACCGTCGGGGCGTTCGATGATGTTGACGACGGTTGTATAGATGAATACCAGGGTGATGAGACCGAAGACGAGGCTCGCGCGGTGCTGGGCGCGTCGGTACGCCGTCAGCGCCACGGCGAAGGCGGCCGAACTCATCAGCACCAGGACGCCCGTCGCGTAGGCGCCGCCCTGCGCCTCGACACTGGCGCGGAACAGGAGTGTCACGCCGACCGCGATGATGGCGTACACGACGACCAGCGGGCGTGTGGCGCGCGTCCAGTCGGGGGCCATGCCGTAGCGCGGCAGATAGCGCGGGACGATGTTCAGCAAGCCCGCCATCGCCGACGCGCCCGCGAACCACAGGATGAAAATCGTGCTCAGGTCGTAGGCCGTGCCAAACAGGTCGCCCAGGTAGGCGTGGGCCAGGTAGGCCAGGGCACGGCCGCTCGCCCCGCCGCCCGGCTGGAACTCGGCGGGCGGAATCAGGACGGTGGTGACAAAGCTGCTCGTGATGAGGTAGACGCTCATGATGAGCGCGGCGGTGAGCAGCAGCTTATGGGTGTTGTGGATACGGCCGGTCGGCTGTTCCTCGGTGTCCTCATCGCGCCCGCGCACCAGGGGCATGACGGCCACGCCCGTCTCGAACCCGGACAGGCCCAGCGCCAGCTTGGGGAACAGGAGCAGCGCCACGGCCAACATGCCGAGTGGGTTGGGGTGCTGGGTGAACAGGGCGCTCTGCCACTGGCCGATGACCTCAGGATGGCTGAAGACGTGGGCCAACGCGACGGTGATGACGACGAGGTTGAACGCGAGGTAGACGCCGACCAGGAAGACGGCGATGCCGATAGCCTCCTTGAAGCCCTTGAGGAAGATGGTCGCCAGTAGGGCCACCAGGGCGAGGGTCAGCGGGATGGTCAGGTCATGGAGCGCGGGCGGGACGAAGGGGTTCTCGACAATGTGCGCCGTCGCGTCGGCGGCGGACAGGGTGATGGTAATAATGAAGTCAGTGGCGACGAAGCCGAGGAGGACAAGGACGAACAGCTTGCCCTGCCACCACGATAAGAGATGCTCCAACATGGCGATGGAGCCTTCGCCGTGGGGGCTTTCCTTCGCCACACGGCGGTAGATGGGGAGCGCTCCCAGCAGCGTCAGCAGGACCAGGATGAGCGTCGCAACGGGGGCCAGGAAGCCCGCCGCCAGGGCGGCGATGCCGGGCTGGTAGCCCAGGGTCGAGAAGTAGTCAACGCCCGTTAGGCACATGACCTGCCACCACGGGTGGGTGGTGTGCGACGTGTGCTTGGCGTACGGACCTTCATTGTCACGGGTGTAGCCCGCGAGGAACCAGCGGCGCCACGCGCTCTCTGGCTCCGCTCGCGGGGTGATAGCCTCCGCCATGCGGCCTCCTCATCTCTGCCTGGCAGAACGGCGGCGCCGGTCACTTGTGCTAGGACATCCAGCAAACCGGATGCCAGACCTAGGGCAGCTTCTCCCAACCGACGGCCACCTGGGCCGGGCCGCTGGCGTTGGCGTACTCCACCCGGATGCGGTGGGGGCCGGCGGTGATCTTCTGGACATCCACCGTCGGCGTGTTGATGCCGTTCTGCCAGGCGTCCAGTACTAGCGTCTCGTCGACCCACAGCCGCAAGCCGCCACTGGCGCGGCCACGGAAGCGGTACGTGCCGTTCTCCAGCGGAACAGTGCGCGTCCAGCGCGCCGAGAAGCCATCGGCGGGGAAGCCTGGCGCGGGCGCTCCGTCGCCCCAGTCGAACTGGACCGCCGCGTCGTTGCGGAGCAGGCTCGGCGCGCCGGCGAGGGTCAGGTTGGCGTAGTACTCGCCGCGCCACTCGGGATAGCCTGCGAATGGCTCCCAGGCCACCTGGAGCGCTGCCGCTCCGGACGCGTCGAAGTACTCGACCTGGACGACGTGCGGTCCGGCCTGCACCGACAGGAAATCGCCCATCCACGTCCCTGGCCCATCCTGCCAGTTGTTGATGACCTGCCAGCCGTCTAGCCAGACTCGTACCCCACCATCGCCACGCGCCTGGAACAGGTAGTTACCGGCCGGCAGATCGACGGTGCGCGTCCAGCGCGCCGAGAAGCCATCGGCGGG
>CAZLBQ010000026.1:0-23521 GCA_964557745.1 uncultured Anaerolineales bacterium | reverse complement strand
CGCAGCACCGCCTTGACCCGCGCCACCAACTCGCGCGGGTTGAACGGCTTGACCATGTAGTCGTCGGCCCCCAATTCGAGGCCGACGATCTTATCGACGTCGTCGCCGCGCGCCGTCAGCATGATGATCGGCACCTGGCTGAACTGGCGCACCTGCTTGCATACCTCCCAGCCGTCCGCGCCCGGCAGCATGATGTCGAGCACCACCAGGTCGGGGGCTTCCTGCTTGACCTTCTCGACCGCCGCTTTGCCGTCCACGGCCGTGACGACGGTGAAGCCCTCATTCTTCAGGTACAGGCGAGCCAGCTCGACAATATTCACCTCGTCATCGACGACCAGAATTTTCGTCATGGCTGCCCTCCTTGCCAGGCACATTCTCTAATTATATCCTCAGCCCCGACTGCGGCCAACACATTGCCGCGCCGCCCATCCTGGCTACAATTTGAGGTGACTATGTCCACCACGCTTCGCCTCGTCCTGCGCGACCTGCTGCGCCGCCCCGTCCGCTCGCTGCTGACCATCCTGGGGATCGTCGTCGGCGTGGCCGGGCTGGTCGCCATCGCCGCCACCGGCCAGAATCTCGTGCGCGCCCAGACGGCCGCCTACGCCGCCGGCTCGCGCGCCGACCTGACGCTGTTCACCTGGAACGCCGACCGCGGCGTGGCCCGCGCCGTCGAGGGCCTGCCCAATGTCGCCCACGCCGAGCTGCGCTCGACCCTTAGCGCCAAGTGGCAACTCGGCCGCGACTGGCAGGACGTCTACCTCATCGGGATTAACGACTTCGGCGCCATCGACGTCAACCGGGTCGAAGCCGCGACGGGCGACTTCCCAAGCGGCGACGAGATCATGCCCGAAGCGGCCGTCCAGGGCTTCGCCCGCGTGGCGGTCGGGCAGCCCGTCTTGGTGCGCGACCGCCAGGGCCAGACCCACCCCGTCACCATCAGTGGGTTCGCCTACAGCCCGGCCGCCATCTCGCCCGGCCTGACCCAACTCGCCGTCGCCTACGCCCCCGCCGCCCTCGTCCGCCGCTGGAACGACGCCCAGGGCGACAACGCCCTCGTCGTGCGCTTTGAGAACTTCGCCCGGCGCGACGAGACCGTCGCGGCCATCGAGCGCCTGTTCCGCCAGCGCGGCCTGCCCATCACCCAGCAGCAGGTGCGAGACCCCGATAACTTCGTCGGCAAGCGCGAGCTAGACGCGCTGGTCCGCGTCCTCGGCCTGTTCTCGGCCCTCGGCCTGCTCCTCAGCGGCTTCCTGGCCGCCAACACCCTGTCGGCCATCGCCGCCGAGAGCGTGCGCGAGGTGGGCGTGATGAAGGCTGTCGGCGCGACACCGCGCCAGGTGCGCCGCGTGCACCTGAGCGGCGCGCTCCTGTACGGCGGGCGGGGAACCTTGCGCGGCCTGCCCCGCGGCGCGCGCGGCGGCTGGCTGCTCTACCGCCGCATCGGCAGCCTGACCAACATTGGCCTCGACTACAGCCTGTCACCGTCGAGCATCGGCCTGGGCGTCCTCGTCGGCCTGGGCGTGACCCTTGTCGCCGGGCTGCCCGCCGCCCTGTCCGCCTCGCGCGTCTCGGTTCAGGCGGCCATGAACGCGCCGGGCTTGGCCGCCGATTTTGGCCGCCGCGCGGGCGAGGCCGTCTTCGCCCGGCTGCGGGGCCTGCCCACCCTGGCCCTCATGGCGCTGCGCAACCTGGGCCGCCGCCTGGGCCGCAACGCCGTCACCCTGCTCATGATCGCCCTGGCCGTCGCGGCGTTCCTGGCCGCCCAGACAACCTCGGCCTCAGTGGACACGGCCATCGCCGCCATCTTCCGCGCCTACAGCGCCGACGCCTGGCTGTGGTTCCAGCAGCCCGTCGGCCCAACCTATGCCGGACAACTCCGCGCCACGCCCGGCGTGGCCGACGTCGAGACGTGGTCGCTGACCAACGGCCTGCTGCGCCAGCGCCGCGTCCGCGTCTGGGGCGTTCCGCCCGACACGCGGCTGTACGCGCCACACCTGCTCGCCGGGCGCTGGCTGCGCGTCGGCGAGCCAGACGCAGTGGTTGTCTCGGCAGACGTCGCTGGGCCGCGCAGCGTCCAGGTTGGGGACAGCCTGGACCTGGAGATCGACGGCCGCACCCGCCGCCTGACCGTCGTCGGGCTGGTCGAGGACAACGCCATCTTCCTGGGCAGCAACGTGGCGGGCAAGGCCTTCGTCCCCGTCGAGACCGTCGACCGCCTACGTAACCGGGACAGCGCCGACTTCTTCGCCCTGCGCCTGACCGACCCGTCGCCGCAGGCCGTCGACCGCGTGCTGGCCGACCTGGAAAGCCGCACACGGGCGCTCAAGCCGACCACCGAAGCCGCCTACGCCGACCTCGCGGCGGCGCGCGGCCCGGCCCGGCTGCTGTCACTGGCGCTGTGGGCGATGGCCGTCCTGGTCGGCCTCATCGGGGCGTTGGGCGTGCTAAATACATTGACGCTGAACGTCATCGAAAGGCGACGCGAGATTGGCGTGTTGCGGATTCTCGGCGCGCGCGACCGCCAGGTGGCCCTGGTGTTTCTGACCGAAGGGTTGGCCCTCGGCGCGGTGGGTTGGCTGCTGGGCCTCCTGCTCGGCTACCTCGTCGGGCGCGGCTTCGTCGTCGCCCTGGGCTATGCCCTGTTCCCGTTGCCCTTCGTCTTCCCGCCGTCGCTGCTCCTGGCGAGCCTGCTCTTCGCCGCCCTGATCACCGGGGGCGCGAGTCTGGCCCCGGCCCTGGCCGCTGCCCGCCTGCCCGCCGCCCAGGCGCTGCGCTACGAGTAAGGGGGGAAGCTCGATGACCGTCGCCTTTATCACCGCCTGGGAGCCGCGTGGGGAGTTGCCCCGCCTGGTGCGCGCCTGGCCCTGGCTGCTGGACGTCTACTCCGACATCGTCATCGCCGCGCCGACGAGCCTGCCGCCGGCCGACCGGCAGACGCTGGCCGAGCAGCCCCGCGCCCGCCTCGTCATCCCGCCCGACGGCGCGTGGCGGCGCTACGCCGTCCTCCAGGCCGCGCTCGACACCGACGCCGACCATTTCCACTACATCGACCTGGACCGCGCGGTCCACTGGCTGGAGACGCGCCCCGACGAGTTGCGGGCGACGGCGCAGCGTGTCCCGACGGCGGACTGCCTCATCCTGGGCCGCACGGACGACGCCTGGGCGACCCACCCGCGCTGCATGCGCGACAGCGAAGCCCTGTTCAACCGCGTCTTCTCGCACCACCTGGGCCTCGACGCCGACTTCGGCGCGGGCGCGCGGGGCTTCAGCCGCCAGGCCGCCGCCTTCCTCGTGGCCCACGCCGACGCCGACCACTGGGCCGATGTCGCGTGGCCCGTCCTGCTCCACCGCGCGGGCTTCCACCTGGCCGCCCTGGCCGTGGACGGCCTGGACTGGGAGACGCCCGACCAGTACCAGCCCCACGCCGTGGACCGCGCCACGCAACTCCGCGCCGCGGCCGAGTACGACCGCGACCCGCAGCACTGGGCCTACCGCGTCCACGTGGCGCGCGAGATCACATGGGCTGGCCTCGCGGCGCTGGATGTTCGGTTGTAGGTTGTAGGTTGCAGGTTGAAAGTTGAAGATAGGGGGTTGCAGGTTGCAGGTTACAGGTTGAAAGTTGAAGGCCCAGACCTATTCTGTCCATTCTATAAATTCTGTCTAAATATCTTAGGGGGTTAGCATATGCAAGCGACGTTCCGGCCCGCGACGATGGCTGACCTGGACACCGTGCTCCGGTTCAGCCGCGCCCTCTACGAGCACGACCACAGCGCCTTCGACGCGCCGCGTATGCGCCAGGCGCTCGTCGGCCTGCTGGACGCGCCGCCGTGGGGCCGCGTCTACGTCATCGAGAGCGACGGCGCGCCCGTCGGCTACCTCGTGCTGACCTTTGGCTACAGCCTGGAGTATCGCGGGCGCATCGCCCTCATCGACGAGCTGTTCATCGCCGAGGCGCAACGCGGCCAGGGCCTGGGGCGGGCGGCGCTGGCGTTCGCGGAGAGCGAGGGCCGGGCGCTCGGCATCACGGCGCTGCACCTGGAAGTCGACCGCGCCAACACCCACGCCCAGGCCGTCTACCACGCCTCTGGCTTCTTCAGCCACGACCGCCTCCTGATGGCGAAGTGGGTGGGGGACGAATGACGACGGACAATGGACGATGGACGATTAAGGAGAATCATTGTGTACGATACACCCCGTGCCATTGAGCAAATCCTGACCATGCTTGAGGCGACACCGCAGCGCCTGGCCGACGTGACGGCAGGGATACCGGCAGCGCAATTGCTGACGCCGCCAGCGCCCGGTGAATGGTCTGCCAGAGACGTGCTGGCCCATCTGCGCGCCTGTAGCGACATGTGGGGCCAAGCCATCGGGGTGATTCTCAGCGAGGACAGGCCGACGTTCAAGGCTGTCAATCCCACGACCTGGATCAAGCAGACCGACTATCTCGAACAGAGCTTTCGCCCCTCGCTGCACGCTTTTACGGTCCAGCGCGCCGACCTGCTGGCGGTCTTGAAGCCGTTAGCGCCCGCAGCCTGGTCTCGGGCAGCGACGGTGACGGGGGCGGGCAAGTCACGCGAACGAACCGTCTATACGTACGCCCAATGGCTGGCGAATCACGAACACTCGCACCTCAAGCAGATTGAACGCATCGTGAAGTCACTCGTGACCAGCAGCGATGGACCATGAGCGCCTCCGCACAGCGACGTGGCTGGGCGACGAACGACCGCCGATGACCTACGACACGCCTGATTTGCGAACGAGGAGGGGGCCGTGACGGAGATGGATGAGCGCCACAAGTGGTATCTCTACGACTTGGGTTTCCTGCTCAAGGAATATGCGCTACGCGCCAAGGCGGATTATGACAACCATAGAGGGCACGACAGCGAGAGCTTCTATCTAGGCGAATTCATGGCGTACAGCCACGTCATCTCCGTGATGCAACAACAGGCCAAAGTCTTTGACATTCCTCTGGAGGATCTACGGCTGGCTGACATCGATCCTGACAAGGATTTATAGACTGCTCGTAGTGTCGATAAGCGCAGCCTACTCATACCGTAAGCGTTGTGACACGGAACTCTCAGAAGCCTACCACCGGGTTCACTGGCCGAAGTAAGAAACTCTTATGTCCCCATCCCTTATCACGCATCACGCCTCACGTTTCACGCCTCACGTTTCACGCCTCCTCCTCCTCGTCCTCCTGGCGAGCCTGGCGGTGGCCCGCCCGGCCCAGGCCGACGGCGGCTGGCTGACCCTGACGGCGCGCGACGGACTGGCCCAGACACCCGCGCTGGCCCTGGCCGCCGCGCCCGACGGCGCGTTGTGGGTCGGCAGCCTGGCGGGCGTGACGCGCTGGGACGGGCAGCGGGCGACGGCGTGGTCCAGCTACGACGGTCTCGGCGACGACTGGGTGACAGCGTTGGCCGTGACGCGCGACGGGACGGTGTGGGCCGGGACGCACGGCGGCGGCCTGAGCCGCTACGAGCCGGGGCGCGCCGAGCGACCCTGGACGACGCTGACCGTCACCGACGGCCTGCCGAGCGCCGTTGTCACGGCGCTGGCCCCCGCTCCGGACGGCGCGTTGTGGGTCGGGACGTACGGCGGCGGGCTGGCCCGCGTGCGCGAGGGCCGCGTCGAGGCCGTCCGCGACGGCCCCGCGTCGCCCTGGATCACCGCCCTGACCGTGACCGACGACGGCGACCTGTGGGTCGGCACGTCGGGCGAGGGGGTGAGCCGCTTCACCGGGTCGAACTGGACGACCTACACGAAGGAATTGTCCGACCCCTTTGTCCGCTCGCTCACCTCGGACCGGCGGGGGCACGTCTATATCGGGACCATGACCGGGCTGGCGGTGTGGGAGCGGGTCCAGTGGCGGCGCTTCGACACGGTGGACGGCCTGCCCGACCGCCGCATCCTGAGTCTGGCCGTGGACGACGCGGGCACGGTGTGGGCTGGGACAGCGGGCGGGCTGGCGAGCCGCGACGGCGACCGCTGGCGGGCGGTGGCGGCGGGCCAGCTGCCGTCAGGGTACGTCATGGCTATTTCCCCTCTCCCCCCTCTCGCCGCCGTCGCGCTACGGACTGACGCCGACGGCGGCTCGCCCCCCTCTCCCCGTGTGGGAGAGGGGGTGAAAGTGGCGGTTGCCACGCCGGGCGGGGTGACGCTGATGAACGGCGCGCCGCTGCCCCCACCGCCGGACCGGCTGCCGGTCCTGTTCGTCCACGGCTGGCGCGGCGCGCCCTTCGCCTCGCTCTACGACTCGGAGGCGCGCTTCCTCAAGCAGTGGCTGGACGAGCGCGGGCAGTTCAGCCTATACGCGCCGGGCATCGACTCGAACCGCACCCTGTATGCCAACGCCATGACCCTGCGGGACACCATCACCCAGGTCAAGCGGCAGACCGGCGCGGCCAAGGTCCACCTCATCGGCCACAGCATGGGCGGGCTGACCGCGCGCGCCTACCTGGAGTCCGACCTCTACCAGGGCGACGTGGCGAGCCTGACCACCCTCGGCTCGCCCCACGCGGGGGCCGACCAGTGGCGCGACTACCTCATCACCGAGATCACGCGCGGCAGCGCCGAGCCGTCGGCCCGCGAGCTGCTGCCGGAGGGGGTCAGCCTGTTCAACAGTCTCGGCCAAAAGCCGCCCGATGTGCCCTACTACCTGCTCGGCGGCGACCTCACCAAGCGCGAGGGGCTGACGTGGCTGGACTTCTGGCCGCCCTCCGACGGCGTCGTCTCTCAGTGGAGCGCCCTGTCCCTCGACGGCCCCGGCGTCACGCGCCTCCCCACCCAGGACCTCCACGGCTGGGCAGCGGGCAGCATCGCGGCGGGCGTGCCGTCCTACCTGTGGCCGGTCGACAACTACCGCGCCTACCTGCGCCGCATCCTCGACGGTCAACCGCTGCCCGCCGTCCCGCCGCTACCCCCACTGACACCGCCCGTCGCGCCGCCGCGCACGCCGAGCATCGCGGGCCAGCTCCGCCCCGGCCAGACGGTCAGCCACACCCTGACCCTGGACGCGGCGCGCAACGCCCGCCTCATCGCCCTCTGGGAGCGGGGCAGCGTCACCGTGACACTCACCTCCCCGGCGGGCGTCGTCCTCCGTCAGCGAGACGGCGACGGCGTCAAGTACTCCGGCTTCACCCTGGACACGTTCGCCAACTTCGCCGTCTACAAGGTCGACCAGCCCCAGGCAGGCGGCTGGAAGCTGACCCTCCAGGCCGCGCCCGACCTCAAGCCCGCCAACTACGGTGTCTGGGCCGAGCTAGACAGCCCCACCCGCCTGACGGCGGCGACCGATAGGGCCACCTATGCGCCCGGCGCACCGGTCCGCGTGACGGCGACCTTGACAGGCGACGCCGCGTCGGGGGCAACCGTCACGGCGGAACTCTCGGTGGGGGGACAGGTCACGCAGCGCGTCACGCTGGACGCTGACAGCGCGGCGCAGGGGGTGTATAATGGGACCCTGACAGCGCCCGCCGCCCCCGACACCTACGCCGTCAGCGTCACCGCGCGCGGCGCGGGCGGCGCCTTTGAGCGCGGAGCGGCAGCGGTGTTCGCCGTGCGATCCGACCGCGCCCACCTGGGCGGACCGGCGGCCGTCCGACCAACCGCCGATGGCGTGAGCGTCGATGTGCCGGTCGCCGTGCGAGAAGGGGGGCCGTTCGCCGTCGCGGTGCGCGTGGAGCGCGACGGTCAAGCGTGGCGCGCTGTGCTGCCGACCACGCTAGCCGTCGGGCAGACCACGGTGAGCGTGGCCGTGCGCGGCGCGCCTGCCGACGCGACCCTGGCCGAGGTCACGCTGCTCGACAACCACACGGCGCTGATACCCATCGACCAACGACGAACGACCGATGACAATTGACGATTGACGATTGACGATTTTGGTCATTGGTCCTTCGTCCTACAGGAGAAACGAGCATGTCCTTCTCACTCGAAGGGAGAGTCGCCATCATCACCGGCGCGTCGCGTGGCATCGGCCAGGCCATCGCCGAGGCCTACGTCGCGGCGGGCGCGAAGGTCGTCATCGCCGCCCGCAAGCTGGAGCGCATCGCGCCCGTCGCCGAGGCCCTGCGCGCCCAGGGCGGCGACGCCGTCCCCGTCGTCTGTCACACCGGCGACAGCGCCCAGATTGGGGCCATGGTCCAGGCCGCGCTGGACCACTTCGGCCGCCTGGACGTCGTCGTCAACAACGCCGGCACCAACCCCCACTTTGGCCCGCTCCTGACGGCCAGCGACGAGGTGTGGGCCAAGACGTTCGACACCAACGTCATCGGCTACATGCGCGTCGTGCGGACGGCCCTGCCCGCGCTGGAGAAGGCGGGCGGCGGCAAGGTCATCAACATCGCCTCCATTGCGGGCCTCAATCCAATGCCGGGCCTCGGCGTGTACGCCGTGACGAAGGCGGCCGCCATCCAACTGACCAAGGTGCTGGCCCAGGAACTGGCCCCGTTCAACGTCCAGGTCAACGCCATCGCGCCCGGCGTCATCAAGACGCGCTTTAGCCAGGTGCTCACCGACACGCCCGAGATTCGGGACAGCATCCTGCGCCGCACCCCGGCCAACCGCATGGGCAAGGTGGAGGATGTAACCGGCGCGGCCGTCTACCTGGCCTCCGCCGCGTCCGACTACACAACGGGGACGGTGATGGTCATGGACGGCGGCTATCTGCTGGGCAGAATGGATGTGTAGCCAGTATTATGGAAAGTAGTTGTAATGGGTAAGCGAGCGATTTGGTTATTGGGAATCATGGTTCTGGCGGCGCTGGGGGTCGGCGCGTGGGCTATGCTCGGGCGCAGTAGCGTCGCACCCGCCAACACCGCCCGCGTCATGCGGGGCACGATCAGCGCGACCGTGGAGGCCGTCGGCAAGGTGCGGCCTGTGACTCAGGCGCAACTCTCGCTGCGCATGGGCGGCCGCGTGGCCGAGGTCAAGGTCAAACCAGGCGACAAGGTCGAGGCGGGCCAGGTCCTGCTGTTCCTGGACCCCGCGCCCGCCGAGCGCGAGGTCCAACAGGCGCAATTGGAACTCCAGGCGCGCCGGCAACGGCTCGACCAGGCGCGGGGCGGCGCGTCGCCCGCCGAGATCGAAGCGGCCCAGGCCCAGGTGCGCGAGGCGACGGTCGCCCGCGAGGTGGCCCAGGCGCGCTACGACGAGCGGGCGAAGGAACCGGATGCCTCGACGAGCAGCGAAGCGGCCCAGCTCGAAGCGGCCAAAGCCGCCTACCAGCGCGCCCGCGCCCAGTTGGAGACGGCGTTGATGGGCGCGTCGGCGCAGGAGATGCAGACCTTGCAGACGGGCGTCGAGCAGGCCGAGCTGGCGCTCACGACCGCCCGCCAGCGCCTCGAAGAGACGAAGCTCGTCGCGCCGTTCGCGGGCGTCGCCCTGGAGATCACTCCGCGCCCTAACGAGAACGTCAGCGCCGGCCAGCCACTGGTTTTGCTGGCCGACACGAGCGTGCTAAACCTTGAAGCCGATGTGGAGGAGGTCGACGCGCCCCAGGTTCAGGTGGGGCAGCGGGCCGAGGTCCGCCTGGACGCCTTCCCCGGCGAGACGCTCCAGGCGACGGTCAGCCGCATCGCGCCCGCCGCCTCGACCCAGCGTGGCGCGGTCAGCTACACCGCCTGGCTCACCCTGGACCCGACGCCCCTCGCCCTCAAGCCCGGCATGAGCGCGACGGTCCGCATCGCCACCCAGGCCAAGCCCAACGTCCTGCTCGTCCCGTCCCGCGCGGTCCAACCCGTCGGGCGGCAGAAGATCGCCCGCATCGTGCGCGGCGGGCGCATCGTGGAGACCGAGGTCACAACCGGGCTGACGGACAAGCAGCAGGTGGAGATTGTCAGCGGCCTCCAGGAAGGCGACGTCGTGGTGGTGGATTAGGGGAAAAGCCAAGAGGCCCGGCGTCTTCGACAAGACAGCCGGGCCTTGATGACTCCTTCATCGAGTGCTGTAGCAAGGGCCTGGGCGGGCAGCCCCTGGTGGAATAGCACAGCGCTGATGACAACGTTCGAGTCGAAGACGTAACGCGGCTTAGTCTTCACGCAGTAACTCGTCGAGCTTGTCCTCGGTCAGCCCGCGGGCCGCTGCCTTTTCACTGATCTCGCGCATCACCTGCTTGAGCGGCGCCGCTGAACCAGCTACCTGCTTGAGTCGAAGGCTCAGCAACAGGTCTATCTTCCGTCGTTCGTCGGGCGTAGCGGCTTCGTACGCCTGGGCGGCTTCGGAATCCACTCGAATGGTAATCTCTCGTGTCTCCATCGGTCCTCCCCAGATCGTCTACGGCTTCGGCTCGGCAGTGACAGACGCCGTCATGCGCCAGCGCAGCCGCGCGTCCTGCTGGTCGGGGGTGATGACGACGGTGTAGACAATGTCGCCCTGCTTGTTCTCGCCCAGGTCGTTGATGCGCGTGATGGCGCCGGGCAGCTCCAGGCCGGGGATAGCGTCGAATGTCATGCTCACCTTGTCGCCCGGCTTGAGCTTGACGACGTTCAACTCGGTCAGGTCGGTCGTCTCAATCTGGAACTGCGACAGGTCCGCGATCTGCGTCACGACCGTGCCGGGCTGGATGCGCTCGCCTACCTTCGCGTCCAACGTAACGATGGTCCCCGCAAAGGGGGCCTTCAGCGTCGCCTTCGCCAGTTCGGCCTGGGCCGTCTGCAGCCCCACCCGCGCCTCGTTCACCTGCGCCTCGGCGACGGCGATGTCCTCACCCCGCGCCGCCGTCTTGACGCGCTCCAACTCCGCCCGCGCCGACTCCAGGTTGGCCTGGGCATTGGCGACGTCACCCTCAGCGGCGGCGATGTCGCCGTTGGCCGCGCGGGCGCGCGCCTGCGCGCTCGCCACATCACCCTGGCTCTGCTGGATGGAAGCCTGGGCCGACTGCACATCGGCGGCGCGTGGCCCCGACTGGAGCTTCTCCAACTCCAACTCGGCCAGGCGCACTGCTTCTTCCGACGCCTGTACTGAAGCCCGCGCGCCGTCACAGTCCGCCTGGGCCGCGTCGCGCGCCGACTGGGGCAGGCTCTTGTCGCCCGTCCGCCCACACACGGCGTCGCGCTTGGCCTGCGCGCCCCACAGGTTGTTCTTCGCCTGCTCGATCTTGCGCTGGGCGATGGCGATGTCCTCGTCCGTCGGTCCCTGGTTGGTCTTCGCCAGCCCGGCCTGGGCCTGGTTCAAACGGCCCTGGGCCGAGGTGATGGCAGCCTGGCTGTCGGCGGCGCGGGCGCGGGTGGCGGCCAGCCGTCCCTCAGCCGTCTTGACGGCCGCCTCGGCCACGGAGACCTTCGTCTCGGCGGCCGCGACGTCGACGTCACGGGTCGGGGCCTTGATCTTCGCCAGGTTGGCCTCAGATGTCTTGATAGCGGCCTCGGCTTTGCGCACCGCGTTCTCCAGGTCCGTCGTGTCGAGCTTGAGGATGGTCTGGCCCACCTGGACGCGGTCACCAATCTTGACCGGCACCTCCGCGACGGCGCCCGCCGTCGCCAGGCTCAGCTTGGCCGTCTGGACGGGCACGACGACGCCCTCGGCGACAATCTTCCCCGACGCCTTGGCGGCCGGCAGCGGCGTCGCCTGGGCCGGCGCGTTGGCATTATTCCCGGTATTGCAGCCCACCACCGCCAGCGATAGCGCCGCGGCCAGGGCGAGAATGAGCATTGTTACACTAAGCTTCCGCATAGCCTTCTCCCTCGGAGTATCCCCCGCATTCAACCGTTCATAGGGGTACTACGTTTGATACGGTTCCAGGTTGCACAATTTGAGTTAATGTTACGCGGCCTGGTTCACCATCCGCCCGTTGACCATCACCGGGACCGGCCGCTCGGACGTCAGTTCCGCCCCACTGGAGATGGCCTCGATCTCTTCCCGCGTGTCGATGACGCGGTCGATGCGCCCGTCGGCCATGTGAATGATACGGTCGACGTGGCGGCACATGCGCAGGTCGTGCGTCACCATGATGCCCGCCCGCCCCTCCTCGTGGATCAGGTCGGCGAAGGTCGCCACGACCTGGAAGGCGCGCTCAGTGTCGAGGCTGGCCGTCGGCTCGTCGGCCAGCACGACGGTCGGGTTGTGGATGAGGGCGCGGGCGATGGCGACGCGCTGCTGCTGCCCGCCCGATAGCTGGGTGGGCAGCTTGTTCAACTGTTCCCCCAGGCCCAACCGCGTCAGCAGGTCCACAGCGCGCGCCTGCCCGGCGCGGTCGGCCCGGCCGCCCAGCCGCAGCATCAGCTCGACGTTCTCGCGCACCGTCAGGAACGGCACCAGGTTGTTGGACTGGAAGGTGAAGCCAATCGAGTCACGGCGGAAACGCGTGCGCTGCCGCTCGTTCATCTTCGTCAGGTCGCGGTCGGCGATGACGATGCCGCCGGAGGTCGGCGTGAGCAGCCCGGCCAGCATCGCCAGCAGGGTCGTCTTGCCCGAGCCGCTGGGGCCGACCAGGGCCAGCAATTCGCCCATCTGGACCTCCAGCGAGACGTCGTCCACGGCCTTGACCGCCGTCGTTCCGCTGCCGTAGACCTTCGTGACGTTGACTGTCTGTAGCCCGATCTTCATAGTACTCTCCTCACCTATCACACTCTTCGACGGTCACCCCGAACGCAGTGAGAGGTCTCCTCTGGTAACGCACGTCAAGCCGATGCCTCGCTCCGCCGCTCAGAACCTTGCGCTGTCACCCCGAACACAGTGAGGCGTCTCCTCTAGTGAGGCAGGCGGAGCAGATGCCTCACTCCGTTCGGCATGACGGTCTTCCAGGCATGATCCTTCCCTTACGACAACCGCAGCGCCGTCAACGGCTCGATCTTGAGTAGCGAGCGGACGGCGACCGCGCCGCCGAGGGGGCCAATCAGCAGCAGCAGGAGGATGGTGACGCCGACGCCGTCGGCGCGGAAGGCGACGGGGACGGCCGTCGGCAGCCCCTTCGCCAGCAGCAGCACGCCGATGCCGCCGACCGCCACGCCCAGCGCCGTCACGACGATGATCTGCAGCAGGAAGGCGAGGGCGATGGTCAGGTTCGACGCGCCGATGGCCTTGAGCATGCCAATCTGCCCGACGCGCTGGAGCATCTGAATCTGGAAGAAGCCGCCGACGACGAGCCCACCGATGAGGAGCGAGAAGATCTGCTGCGTGGTCAGCGTACTCTGCTGCTCGTTGTAGCCGGGCGTCTTCTTGTACGCCGTCACCTTGTCCACGCCGACGACCTTCTGGACCTCGGCGGCGATCTTGCTCGCCATCGCCGTCTGCCGCGCCGGGTTGTCCAGCTGGACGGCGGCCACGTTGAAGATGACCTCGCCCGGCTCGTCGGTCACTGTGGCCTTGGCGCGCACCTTGTCCCAGGTGCGGTGCGGCAGAATGCCCGTCGGGCGTAGCGAGTACTGGCGGCCGTCGCTGATGCCCACCACGGTCAGGTCGTAGAACTTCTCGTCCGGCCCCTGGACCGAGCGCAGGGTGAAGCGGTCGCCCACCTGGAGGCCGGTGCGGTCGGCGGTGTTGCGGTCGAGAACGACCTCATTGGCGTCGGCGCGGCTCAGCCCGCGCCCTGTGACCACTGGTGGCTCGCCCGGCTGGCCGGGCACGACGCCCAGCAGCGCGATGTCCAGCGGCCGGCCGTTGCCCCCGCTGACAATGGAGGCGCTGCTGAAGGCGATGGGGCCGACGCTCTTGACGCCCTCGACGCGGCGCAGCGCGCGGAGCGTCGCCTGGTCGATGCGGCTGGCCGCGATCTGGAGGTCGCTGTCCGACTGGTAGACGACGAGATCGGCTTCGAGCTTGGCCAGGTACTCGCGGTTGCCCGCGCCCAGCCCCTCGGCCAGCGCCGCGGTGAACAGCACCAGGATGGTGAGCAGGGCGATGACGCCGATCACCAGGGCAAAGCGCAGTCTGTTGCGCCAGATTTCCTTGACGGTCAGATACAGGGGGAGGGGCGCCTTGACTTGCATAGACACGTCTCTCTTCCGTGGGCTAACGAGGGCGGATACCGTTCAACAGCATGTCGATCATGGCGTCGGCCAGGGCCTCGCGCGGCAGGGGCGAGAACTGGGCGACGTCGTGCAGGGAGCTAATCAGGGCGATAAACGACCCGGCCATCAGGTCCGGCTGTGGCACGCGCACACCCTCCCGCTCGCGGGCCTGGACAAACGCCTGGGCCAGCGGGCCAAGCAGCGCCTGGTAGGCGGCCTGGGTAAGCCGCTGGGCCTGCGCTTCGCCGATGGCGGGCATATCGGAGCGCACCATGCGCGCCCAGTCGAGGGGCGGCTGGGACAGCAGCCATATGGCGGCGGCGCGGAGTTGCGCTTCCAGGTCGGGGCCGGCCTGGGCAATCGCCTCCTCCAGCCCCGCGCGGTGGCGCGCCAGCCCGCGCTCCGTGACCGTCACGTACAGCTCTTCCTTGCCACCCGGCACGTGATAGTAGAGCGACGCCTGCCGCATCCCGAGTTCGGCGGCCACATCGCGCAGCGTCACAGCGGTGTAGCCGCGCTCCGTGAACAGCCGCTCGGCGACGCTCAGGACACGCTCGCGCGCCTCGCTCTGAGCTTCCAACATGACCATCCCTTACCTTATCTACCTAATCTTTGATAGGTAGTATACAGCAAAAGAGAGGACCTGTCAAGTATTTGTACAACCAATTTTGGAACTTGAACAATATTTGTCTAAGGAGGGGTTAGATGTCGTAGCGCCGCGCGACGAGGAGGTCGCCTTCGCGCGTCACGGGCATGGCGAAGGCAAAGCGGTCGATGGCGGTGACGAAATGGAGGTCGGTCTCTGGGAAGTCAGGCTCGGCGGGGTCGGTGAAGGGGCGCGACTCGCTGGCGTTCAAGACGGCCGCCAGCGTCGCCGCGTCGTCGGGCGTCTCGCCGCGCAGCAGCGCGGCCAGGTAGTCGGCGCAGGCGTCATCCTCGCCGTAGGGGTGGGAGGGCGGCATGGTGGCGACGAGGCTGACGCGGTCGGGGCGGCGCTGCTGGACCATGCGCACCGTCGCCCGCGCCACGACCAGGCTACCCAGCAGCAACTCATCGGCGGACGCGCAGGCGATGACACTGGGTGTGCCCGCGCCCGTGCGCTGGACGAGCCGCCGCCCACGCACGTCGGCCTCGACCATACGGGTCGGCGAGTTGTTGAGGTCGAAGCCGGGCACGAGCCGCCCGCCAACCTCGCCGATGAGCAGCGCGTCGGGGAAGCGCTCGCGCAGGGCGAACGCCTCCTCGACGGTGCTGACGAGGTAGATTTCCCGCGCGCCCCCGGCGAAGGCATAGGCGGCGACGCTGAAGGCGCGGAGGACGTCGATGATGACGGCCAGGCCCCGCGCCTCCGCCGCGCCCTCCCGCCCGCGGTGAAGGGTTATTTCCAACAGCCCCCCTCTGAGAACCGTACCTACGGTACAGGAACAACGCCGCCAAACTGGCCGAAGTGATGGTCGAACGTGAGCGCGTGCGTGATCTTCAGGCTCTCCATCACGACTTTACTGGTGCAGTCAGTGAAGCTCCAGTCCCGATCGGCGTACTGGCGGAAGGTCTGCCAGGCGCGCAGGATGTCGCCCTCTGTCAGATAGTAGACGCGTGCGAGACGTCCCTTGAAGAACTCCTCGCCGATGGCAAGCGCGCGCTGCCGCTCTCCCCGCGCTCGCAGCAGCGTCAGCGTCTCATCAATCACGTAGTCGGTCGTCACAAGCGGGACTTTGTTCTCGCGCATCCATGTCCTGACCACCTGATGGTTCTCATCAGTTGGGACGGTGCGCGCAAACCACGCGCCAGTATCGACAAAGATCACGGGATGTCCCCTGACCTAGGATACAGGATCGTCTCGTAGTCCCGCGATACCTGCACGGGGTCGCTATCTTGGACAGGCAGGGCGGCGATGCGGTCCAGGATGTCCTCGACCTGGGCCAGGTCGGCCTCCGTCTCGTCGGTCAGGAGCAATGCCTCGACCTGCGCTCCGTCGGGCAATTCGACAGGCTCCTGCGGGCGAAAGACGCCATTCTCATAGGTCAGATGAACGGAGATCATCTTTACACCTCAGGGTACTTCAAGCCACTACCCGTATTAATCAGCACCACACTCTCCTGCGGGCGGATCCAGCCCGCCTCGCGCAGGCGGGCAGCCGCGGCCAGCGTCGCCGCGCCCTCGGGGGCGGCCCACATCCCCTCGCTGCGCGCCAGGAGGTCGGTGTACTCGACAATCGTGGCGTCGTCCACGGCGACCGCCGTCCCATCGGTCTCGCGCAGCGCCTGGAGCACCAGGAAGTCGCCCAGCGCCTTGGGCACCCGCAGCCCGCTGGCGACGGTCTGCGCCCCCTCCCAGAAGGTGGACACCTCGGCCCCCTCGTCCCACGCCTTGACCAGCGGCGCGCAGCCCGCCGCCTGGACGACGACCATGCGCGGCAGCGGCGCGTCCGTCCAGCCCATGGCCTGTAGCTCCTTGATGGCCTTCCAGATGCCGATGATGCCCACGCCACCGCCCGCGGGGTAGACGACAACGTCGGGCAGCGTCCGCCAGCCCCACGCCTCGGCCAGTTCCAGGCCCATCGTCTTCTTGCCCTCGATGCGATACGGTTCCTTGAGCGTCGCCACGTCGAACCAGCCGTGCTCCTTCGCCTCAGCGGCGATGAGCCTGCCCGCGTCGGAGATGAGGCCGTCGACCAGGGTCAGGTGGCCGCCGAAGCGCCGCACCTCCTGCTTGTTGATGTCCGGCGCGTCCTGCGGCATGGCAATGTGGACGGCGATGCCCGCCCGCGCGCCATACGCCGCCCACGCGCCACCCGCGTTGCCCGCCGTGGGCATGGCGACGGTCTGGATGCCGAACTCTTTGCACTTGCTGATGCCCGCCGAGGCCCCGCGCGCCTTGAACGACGCCGTCGGGTTCAGCCCCTCGTCCTTGACGAACAGGTTGTCGAGACCGACCGCCGCGCCCGCGCGGGGAGCGCGGAGGGTGGGCGTGCCGCCCTCGCCGAGGCTGACGATGTTGGCCGGGTCACGCACGGGGAGCAGCGGGGCGTAGCGCCACATGCCCCGGTCGTGGGGCGCCAGGTCGGCCGGCGTCAGGCGCTTCATGGCGTCCAGGTCGTAGTCGACCAGGAGCGGCGTCCCGCACTCGCACAGGTTGTGCGGCTCGTCAGCGCTATACGTTTTGTGGCAACGCGGGCAATGGAGTTGGGTGACAAAGGTCATATGTCCTCTTTTGTAGCCTGCACTAATACCTTATCGACACGGTTGTTGTCCATATCGACAACTTCGAAGCGCAGCCCGTTGGCCTCGAAGGCGTCGCCGCTGACCGGGATGCGCCCTAGGGCGGCCATCATAAACCCGCCCAGCGTCACGTAGTCGCCCCGCTCCTCGTCGGGCAGCGCGCCGACGGGCACAATCTCCCGCACCTCCCCCATCGACAACATGCCATCGAGCAGCCACGAACCATCGTGGCGCTGGATCGCCCGTGCTTCCACGGGATAGGGTACGGGGAGGTCACGCACCAGCGAGCGCACGACGTCGGTCTGCGTCACCAGCCCCTGGACACCGCCATACTCATCAATGACCAGGGCCAGGTGTTGGCCGCTCTGCTTGAACGCCTCGACCAGCTTGAGGACACGCATCGTCTCCGGGACGAACAGCGGCTCCTGCAGGACGGCGCGCAGATCTAGGGGCTGCCCACTCGCTGCGGCCGGCCAGAGGTCCTTGACCATCGCCACACCCAGGACGTTGTCGGGCGTCGCCTGGTACACCGGGTAGCGGGCGTAGCCCGTCTCGGTCATGCGGCGCTGGGTGTCGGCCGGGGCGGCGTCCACGTCGAGCATGACGATGCGCGGGCGCGGCGTCATCAGGTCGGCGACGGTCTGGTCGCCCAGGCGCAGCACCCCTTCCATCAGGTCTTGCTCCGCCTCGGCGAACACGCCCGCCCGCGCCCCCTGCTCGAACAGCAGCCGAATCTCCTCCTCGGTGACGGGCGGCTCCTCTGTCGGGCGGAGGCCCAGCAGCCGCACGACGGCGTCCGTTGAGGCGCTGAGCAGGCTCACCAGCGGCGCTGCTAGCCGCGATAGGAGGCCCATCGGCCCCGCGACGCGCGCCGCGACCCGTTCGGGGCTATGGAGCGCCAGGCGCTTGGGGACGAGTTCCCCGATCACCAGCGACAGGTAGGTGACGATGATGACGACAATGGAGACGGCCAGGGCTTTGCTGTAAGGCGCGAGGGCCGGGACCGTCGCCAGGGCCGGTCCTAACTGCTCGGCCAGGGTCGCGCCACCGAACGCGCCCGCCAGAATGCCGATGAGGGTGATGCCGATCTGGACGGTGGACAGGAAGCGGTTCGGCTCCCGCGCCAGATCGAGCGCGCGCCCCGCCCCGCGATCCCCCGCGTCCGCCTGCTGCTGCAAGCGCGTTTTGCGCGCCGACACGACGGCCATCTCCGACATAGAGAACACGCCGTTGAGGACGAGGAGCAGGACAAGTATTACAATCTCGAACGCGATGTCTGTCATCAACTGTAACTATAGCGAGCCAGAGACTAGAGGGCCGCCCACAACTGCTGCACAACGTGACGAACCCTGCTCCAATCTTCAGGCGAAAGTCACCCTATGCGCTTCTCCACAAGGCTCTTGTCCAACGTCGCCAGCTTGTGCGCACGCATAACAGACGGCAGTCGCAGCCCAGCGGATTGCCATGCTTGTAGCGGGACATCGTAGACAGTATGCCAATCCTGGCTGGTAATCCTGGCCACTACGATGTCATCGTCGCCAACATCTACAAGCATGAGGGCAGGACGTCGTTTGGCGCCTCTGCCATCGCTGAATGGAAACAGGAGGAGCACGACATCGCCGACCGAGTAGCTCGTCATCATCTACGGCTCGTCGTAGATTGAGTCAGCCTCGCTATAGCCAGCGAAGAACTGCTCGGCGGTGAGACGCGCCCACTCTGCATCGGACTGGCTATCTGCCTCATCCACTAGAATGATAAGGCGCACAACCTGATTGACCGGCAGCAACCTGGACACACTGCCTGGCAGTTCTAATTGGCCGTCGGCGGATACCTTGACCGGCACCTCATACGCTTTCATGGCCTTACTCCTCTATGACCCTCAACGCCGGGTCGTCGCGCGTGACGCGGAAGTGGTCCAGGTCGTCGACGACGAGGCTGGCGGGGAAGACCGCGCGGGCCTCGGCCTGCAACTCGTGGCCGTGATAGCGCCGCGAGATGTGGTTGAGGTACAGGAAGCGCACCCCCGCCGCTCGCGCAATCTCGGCCGAGTGGGCCGCCGTGATGTGGCCGAACTCGCGCGCCAGCTCGCCATCCTGCGCCGAGTACGTCGCCTCCATAACCAGCGCGTCGGCCCCCTGTGCCGCTTCCACTAACCCCTCGCTGCGGCTGACATCGCCGATGTAGACGACCTTGACACCGGGCAAGGCTGGGCCAAGCACCTGGTCGGGGTAGACGGTCACGCCGTTGGCGAGGGTGATGGGACGGCCCGCCACCAGTTCGCGGCGCTCCGGCCCGGCCGGCACCCCTAACGCTTCGGCCTGCTCGACGAGAAAGGGACGGCGGCTCGGCTCGGCGAAGACAAAGCCAAACGACGAGCCACCGCGATGGTTGACGGGGAAGGCGCTGACGGTCAGGCCCTTGTCACGAATGATGACGCCCGGTTCCAACTCGATGAGGTTGATCTTGACCCGCACCTCGCCCCCACGCAAGACGACCTTCATCAGGTCACGTACGCGGTCGAGGGTACCGCGCCCGCCGTAGATGTCAAACACATCGATGGCCTCCCAGCGGGCAAAAGTCGAGATGAGGCCGCCCAGGCCCAGGATGTGGTCCAGGTGGCCGTGCGTCAGCAAGACGGTGTTGAGACGTTTGAAGCCCGCGCCGCTGCGCAGGAGCTGGCGCTGCGTCCCCTCGCCCACGTCGACAATAAAGCGGCGGTCCTCGTGGAAGACGAGGGTCGAGGGGAGGTTCCGCCAGACGGACGGCGCGGAGGCGGCGGTGCCGAGGAAGATGAGGTCGAACATGGGGCAATTATACCCTGACTCACGCCCCGCGCCTAACCACTGTCAGCGTTTCGTCACGACCTCGTTGCCCTGCTTGTGCTTGACAATCTGGTGGGGCAGGATGACCCCGCTCAGGACCGTGTGATCGTAGGTCCAGCAGCCGGGCCCCAGCAAGGTGCCGGGGTTAAGTGTCGTCACACAGCCTGTCCGCACCCCATCGCCGACCACCGCGCCGAACTTGCGGACGCCCGTGTCCAGGCTCTCGCCCTCGACCTGGACGCGCGGCGCTTTGCCGTCGTGGCGCAGGTTGGAGAGCGTCGTCTTGTCCGCCAGATTGACCCCCCGCCCGACCAGGCTATCACCGGCGTAGACGAAGTGCGCCGCCGCCGACCGGGGCAGGAAGACGGCGTTCTTGATGTCGGCGCTGAAGCCCGCCTCGGCCCCCTCACCGAGTAGGACGTTGTCACGCAGCCGCGTGTTCACCAGCACCTTCGCCTGGCGGTCGACCAGGATACGCGAGCCTTTGAGCCACGCCCGCTCGACAAGCGCCCCCGGCCCGATGTAGATTTTCTCGCCCTTGAGATAGGCGCCCGCTTCGAGCATCGCGCCCTCGGCGATGACGATGTCCCGCCCGCGAATCTGGACCCCCGCCTCAACCACCGCCCCCGGCGCGATAGTGATGCGCTCGCCCTGGATGATGACGCCGTCCTCGACCTGGCCTTCAATCTGCTGGTTGGGCGTCAGTGTGGCGAAGAAGCCGTCGATGTAGTCGCCGATGGCGGTCAGCGCCTCCCAGACGTACGTCTTGCCGTCGAACAGGGCGCGGTGGGCGAACTCCGACAGGTCAAAGTAGGCTTCGGGACGCAAATCCTCACGGGTAATCGCCTGTGACATAACTCCCTCCCTCTCCATCCCAGATGCGGATGCCTCATTGTAGCCCAAGCCAGCAGGAGTCACAAGCCTTGCTGCGCCACGAGTGTCACGCCCATCGGCATGACACTCGTGAGGATTCTTGCTTCGGCGCCTGTCGCTCCTGACATCGTAGGCGCCGAGTAACACTTGTGAAGTTATTTGCGAGATGCAAAGGGGGTATATAATCGTGAGCAAAGACAAAACTGGTCTGCGGAGGAGCGCGATGATGGACCCGTGGGGTGAAGACTACGTGCGGCTGGGGCTGCGCATCGAGAAAGTGTTTCCGGGCTACGTCGACGGCTACTACGGCCCGCCCACCTTGAAGGCCCAGGTGGACCACGAGCCGGCGGCCGCGCCGCGTGATCTGGTGCGGATGGCGGCGCGGCTAGCCGACGCCCTGCCCGCCCAGGGCTACGCGGCTGAGCGCGCCGCCTACCTGGCGCGCCAGGTGCGGGCCATGGAGACCCAGTGCCGCAAGCTGGCGGGCGAGACCTTCGACCTGGCGGACGAGGTCGAGCGCCTGTTCGACATCCAGGTGACGCGGACGCCCGAAGCCGAGTTCGAGGCGGGCGTGGCGCTGTACGAGGCCGCGCTGCCGGGGCCGGAGCCGCTGACCGAGCGCGTGGCCCAGTGGCGGACGCGCCACGAGTTGCCGCAGGAGAAGGTGGAGCTGGTGGGGGAGATGCTGCGGGCGGCGCTGGCGGAGACGCGGCAGCGCACGGCCCAGTTTGTCGACCTGCCTGAGGGCGAGGCCTTCGCCATCGAGACCGTCTCGAACCAGCCGTGGACGGCCTACAACTGGTACCTGGGCGGCTACCAGTCGCGCATCGAGTTGAACACCGACCTGCCGACCGACCTGTCGCGGCTGCTGGAGACAATGGCCCACGAGGGCTACCCCGGCCACCACACCGAGCACGCCCTCAAGGAGCAGCGCCTCTACCGCGACCAGGGGCGGCTCGAACACTCGATTCTGCTCATCAACACGCCGGAGTGTGTCATCTCCGAGGGCATCGCCACCCTAGCCGCCGACATGATTTTCGCCCCCGGCGAGGACGACGCCTGGCTCGACACGCACATCTACCCTCAAGCGGGCATCGCGCCGGACGGGGTGGACATGGCGCTCATTCGGCGGGCACGCGAACTGCTGGCCGACGTGCAGGGCAACGCCGCCTTCCTGCTCCACGTCGACGGCCGCCCCGACGAGGAAGTCGTCCAGTACCTGATACGCTACAGCCTGGTCGGCGAGGCGCGCGCCCGCAAGAGCCTCGAATTCCTCAAGTCGCCCCTGTGGCGCGCCTACACCTTCACCTACACCTATGGCCGCCGCCTGATGCAGCCCCACCTCCAGGGCGACGACCGCCTGACCGTCTTCCGCCGCTTCCTTACCGAGGCGGTGTACCCATCACAATTGGCTGCCCCAGAGATCTGAAATTCATCCACGAACCTGTAGGGCGAGGCCTGCCTCGCCCCTACGCCATTCCCCTGGCGGGCGTCATGCCTCGCCCCTATGTCATGCTCATGGCGGGCAGCCAGAGAGTGAACGTTGTGCCGTGGCCGACCTTGCTGTCGACGGTCACGCGCCCGCCGTGGCTCTCGACCACCCACTTGACGATGGGCAGGCCCAGCCCGGTGCCCGGCGGCCGGCCAGGGCGCGCCTTGATACCGGGCACGCGGTAGAAACGCTCGAAGACGTGGGGCAGGTGCTCCACTGGAATACCGGGGCCGGTGTCGGCGATCTCGACGCGCACCCACGGCCCGTCGGCGTACAGCGAGAGCGTGACCTTCCCGCCGTCGGGCGTGTACTTGAGGGCGTTGTCCGTCAGGTTGAGGACGACCTCCTTGAGGCGGTCGGGGTCGCCCGCCACCAGTCCGATGTCCTCGTGGCCCAGGGCGAGGGTCACGCCGCCCGCCAGGGTCTTGGCCTGCTGATAGACTTCCAGCAGGACGGTCATCATCTCGACCGGGACGCGCTGGAAGCCCTGACCCGCGTCCGCCTGCGCCAACAGCAATAAGTCGCCGACGACGCGCGAGAGGCGGCGCGTCTCGCGGCGGATGGCCTCCAGCGAGATGCGCTGGGCGTCGGGGTCGTGGGGGCCGTTGAGCAGCAACTCGACGTTGCCCTGGATGGCGGTCAGGGGCGTGCGGAGAGAGTGCGAGGCGTCGGCCAGGAAGCGCTGCTGGGCCTCAAAGGAGCGGCCGATGCGCTCCAGCATCTTGTTGAACGTGTTGGCGAGGCGGCCAACCTCGTCGGGCGGGCCGCTGTACTGGATGCGCTGCTCGGCGTCCTGGGCGCGCTGGATACGGTCGGCCAGGGCCGTGATGTCGCGGATAGGCTGCACCCCCTGGTGGATGACGAGGGCGCTGACGCCTGTCGCCAGGAAGAGGATGAGGGCGATGCCGACGCCGAAGATCCAGCGCAGCGCCGCCAGGGTGCTGTCCAGTTCGCCTAGCGTTCGTCCGACCTGGACAATCAGGAGCGGCCGCCCGCGTAACAATAGGTTCGACGGTGCGCTGTAGATGCGGATGGGGCTGCCGTCGGCGCTGGTCGTGATGTAGCCCGACTGGCGGTTGAGGTTCTCCTGGATGAGTGCCGGGTCGATTGGCAACTGGCGCGCTCCCAGGTCGGCGGAGCGTGCGCGGACCTTGCCGTCGTCGT